>NZ_JAMYMF010000007.1:0-199236 GCF_040318415.1 Mesorhizobium sp. M1163
GCGCCGCCCAGCGTAATCAGCCAGTGCGTTCATCACGTCAGGATCAAGATAGGCAGAGAGACGTTTTTTCTTGGCGTTCTTCATGGGCTCAAAGCTCAATGCCATCACTGGGGTCAAGAGCGGCCTGACGTGCTGCGCGTCTCATGGCTTGATCGACACTGCGACGACGTACGGCGTCATCGTCGGGCTCGTCCCGGTCGAGATCGAACTCATCGTCGCGCCGTGGCGTTCGCTCCGGTGCGATGTCCTCGTGTTCGGGAAGCTCGGGCTGACGACGGATGCCGCCGTTGGCCGGATCGTCATCCTGCTGATCCCTGGCAGGCCTCAACTTCCGAGATCTGCCTGTCGCGCGAATAAATGATGGGCCTCGTCGAAAACGGCCCTTGGGAGGACCCGAAGGTCGCTTGCTTCGTAGGGGAGATGCTCGAGATACTGCGTCGTCAGCCGGGCAACCACTTGCGCTTGGGCCAGGTCGCGACGGCGCTTGATTGGCTCGCGGTCAGCTCGTTTTGAGACCCAGAATTTGTGAGCGGCAAAAATACGCGGATCGGGAACCACGAGCCGTAACGGTCCGCCTTTTTCATCGATGGCGATTGCTTCGAAAGCAGGGGCATTTTCCAACCATGCCAGGCCGGCGATCTCGGCGGCGACCAATTCGTCGTCGGCCTTCCCGACAGTTTCCCGGCTCGGCTTCCACGCCGGGTTTGCGAGCGGTTTGATCAGATCCACGAGGTATCCGTCGCGGTTCACCGCGCGGAACGTAGCGGATGAACGCTCGAAAGACCGATCGACCTTGCGCAAAAGGTTGATGAGCGCTCCATCTTCGACGTTGGCGCCAGACATGATCCTGAGGGACTGACGCGAGTCCATGAGGAGATCGATATCTTGCGTCGATGTGATTCCGGGATCCACGAACACTCCCGCCGCCGCCTCATAGCCGTAGATCGCATTCGTGCCGGCAATACGAATGCCTTCCCCGAGAAGACCGGCGTTATCGATTGCCCTGATAATTCTTGCGGCGATCAGGGGAACACGCCCAAGCCGGAGCGCGCGATTGACAGCAGATTGGCGCTCCATCTGCTCCTGTCGCGCAGAGAGCGTTTCTTGGGCGGACGCGCGAGCGGCTTCCCAATCCGCCTTGACAGCTTCGCTCGCCGGCGAGCGCCGACCCTCTGCCTTTTGGTGTCGTACGCCAGCGGCGTCGTAGTAGCTTCGCATCAAATGGTCGTTGCCGTTCACGGTGTGCCAGACGAGGGATCCCCGAAAGCTCTTCGCCTTCCTTTGGGCCTCTTTGAGCGCAATGAAACGTTGGTCGGAATTGACTTTTTCCCGACGCTGATCGTTATTTAATTCAACAAAATCAGTCAATTCAACAGTTACCATGCGTTTAACTCGGATCTGTTGCAAGACACAATAGGCGGCGGAGCGGCCGATTGCAACAGCTCTCACGCGATTCCATTTCGACTGTTGAAGTAACTGTATTCATTAAAAAAATACGACGGAGCAGCTTTTCTACGACAGCGCAGTCGAAGCAAAAGCGCCGCTCGAAGGCGGCCTTCGCTGGTTCTCTTCGATCCGCAGACCGGGCCGATGCAAACGGTCAGAGAAGGCTAACAATGTGGCGGAACAAATCATGATCATTTCTCATTGTGGTGATCATCAAGGGAGATTGAGCATGGTCGACCGGCACAACCCAAAAATCGAGGCTTCGGCAAATGTGGAAAAGGACCCGGAAGATTGGGTCAGCGGAGATGACCCAATGACTCCCGCACAAGCCTCCTATTTGAAAACTCTTGCCGAACAGGCCGACGACCCTGACGCCTATGCTGATGGCCTCAGCAAGGCGGAAGCTTCTAAACGCATTGATGCACTCCGGGAGAAGTTGGGCCTGTAGCGTCCGCTCGTGGCTTTTCGTCTCCAGCGAAGGACAGCCGATCGGGTCGGATTGGGGCAGTGTTGCTGTAGGTGGCAATTAATTTTCTGAATTCAGCGCGTTGCTGCTCGACTCGCGATTGAGAAGACAAACGGCGGATGGGAGCGGCTTATAGGGTGCAGCAGCCCGGCATCCGCCCCTAAGCTCACAAGACCTCGCGCCCGCCGGTCCAATCCTGCTGTCTAAAAAGATGAGGACGTCCCGACGAGGGCGATGGTCAGCAGAGACACAAAAAGGACAAGAGCGATCGCAGCGCCCCAGAAGAGAACTTTTTCGGTGCCGCGTTGCTCTTCCTCGCGAGATATGTCTTTCGCCATTGCATACATCCTTTGCGATGGTCAACGACTTAGCAACGTGCCGCGCCAAGGCTGAGTTCCTGCAACTATCTTGTCCCTTCGGCACTGAGAGAAAGCGCTCGGAATCAAGCCTCGTGTTGTCCAACCGTCGGTTGGTGGACGTATTGCAGCTGATGCATCTAAAATCCCTGTGATCCGCGCGCACCGGGCATGCCCGACCCGAGCCCCCGCCGGGTGCAACAGCGCTTGATCGGCCCGCCGCATCAAACTGTGCGGCGGGCTTTTTCACTCACGCGATGGAACACCGGCGCGTAGGGAAAGTTCTGCCCACGCAGCAAACTCTTTCCCTCATATTTTTGCTGCAGATCGGATAGCTCCGATCGGCCCACGTCCTTCTTTTCCTCCGGCGACGCGGGCTCGCCGTCCTCGCTATCGGTTGAGTAGCCACAGAACAAACGAAAGCACGATGCTGATCAGAATCCCAGTGCCGATCGGAGCGTAAAACGTGAAGTTCTCACGTTGGATCACGATGTCACCGGGCAATCTGCCCGGACCGACCCGCGACAACCAGGGCCACAATAGGCCTATGGCAACTATAATCAGACCAACGACAATCAGAGTTCTGGACATGGCGGCATCCCGCCGGGAATATAGTGGCTGACCATGAACGTTGCGATAGTGGTCATTCGTCGCCTCAAGCCGATCCGCTCAATTTGCAACTCCGCGGATTGCCGTGACAAAGCTCCCTTTCCCCCCGGCTTAGAAGTGCTTAGCTGTCGTCCTTATAAGACTTGGCGGCTTCATCGATCTTACGCCAATCGTTTCCGTGCCGCCGCACAAGCTCTCGCGCCTGGGCTGGCGATACACTTTGCGTTTCGACGATGTGGTTCACTTCCGTCTCCTCGCCTTTCAGGGGACGCGAACGAGGGCTCGTTGGCCGTCTGGCCGCTGGGTTTTTTGCATCTCGTCTGGGCATGAATGGACCTCTCCTGGAGCAGAATAAACGGTCTGGCGCGGCGAAGGTTTCGCCACGCTAGCTTGTTGAGCAGTTTCACCGATCGCCTCCTTGGCTTCCCCTTGCGGCTCTGACCATGCGTTCTGGTGTTCTTGGACCCAAATGAGCACCGCGTTGTTTGCGAGCAGTGCTGTGCTTCGCAATCTGATGGAAAAATCCGACGCCCCTGCTGCACCGCAGACAGTTCCTGGTGCCGAAGCGCGCTTTCCGTACGATCGAGCGGGTGGCCGCACTGCACATGATCGAACCTCGAGCGGAGCGGCCACAGGCGATCACGCTCGGCGCCGACAAGGCCTACGACGCGGAAGACTTCGTCAATGAGCTGCGCTCGATGAAGGTGACGCCGCATATGTAGCGCAGAACACGAGCGGCCGCAGTTCCGCGATCGACGGGCGCACGACGCGACATGGCGGCTATGCCGTCAGCCAGCGCATCAGAAAGCGCATCGAAGAGGCGTTCAGTTGGATCAAGGTCGTGGCCGGCCAGCACAAGACCAAGTTCCGCGGCCGCGACCGTGTCGGATGGGCCTTCACCTTCGCAGCCGCTGCCTACAATCTGGTGCGACTGCCAAAGCTCATGGCGGAGACCGGCTGATGGCCAAGGTTCCCGGCTTAGCCAAGGCCTTCACCGGCCGCTGGCGCATCATCGAGATGGATGTTTGGGACAACGACTTCCTCGATCTCGTCGAGGAAGCCCATCTGACATTCAAAGGCTCGGCGGATGGCGAGATCGCCTTCGGCGCACTCAAGGGCTTCCTCGATGTCCGCTATGGCACCCGCGATGGTTCAGCCTGCGCGGAATTCTCGTGGGAGAGCATGATGAGAACGACCCAGCCTGTGGCCGCGGCTGGGTTGTCTTTGGCAGTGCAGGTCGCCTCGTCGGCCACTTCTACATCCACAACGCCGACGATTCCGGCTTCGTTTGCGAAAGAGCCTGACTTCTTCAACGGCCTGCTAGACACAGGTGTCGGACCGCAGACATGTATGAGCTCATCCCAAGTTAGTTCCTCAGTTGCCACAGAGTCCGATGACGTGACAACATTCGGCAGTTCCGGCTTGTGTTGTTATGGTGCCATCCGGGCCAAGCGTCCCCGCTTCGTTGCACCCCTCCTGTCCAGACCAACACAGTTGGCAGTCGCGGTTCACCGGCATTATGGACTCCTGCCCTGCATTGTCTTGTTCGATCTGTTGCCGAATCTTTTGCTTGTTCCTCTCCTGTTCGGCCAAGGCTTTCGCGAGCTGAGCATCCTCACCTTCTTTTGCGTTCTTTTCCTCTTGAAGCTCTTTGATGCGGGCGACGTAGGCGTCGCCTATGCAACTAGCTTTGCTCGAACCGCTGCAGTCGTCGTTTCGTCTCTGGATCCATGCGCGCTGCGAGTCGACCAACGACTGGCGCTCATTTCCTGACAGAGAACGCCTAAGATCGCTATAGACCTCGTTGAGGTCTCTATCTTTGCCTGATAGCGATGCATCCGCACATATAGCCTGCTCAACCTGTTCAAGATTCGCGCTGCAGTTGAAGCTCGGACCCCCCGCCACTCGAGCTCGACTTCTTCAAAGGCGTATCGGGCTTGTGAGCAAAGCGGCATTTGATCACGAAATCGTTATAAGCTGAAATAGTGTTATTGATAGTGTCGGTCTCATTTTCACAAGTTTCGGCATCGTGAGTTGACATGGTTTTCAAAAAATTCTCCCCGCAGTGATCCTCATAATTTATCCTCTTGAACTTTGAAAGATCCGACAGGCAGGCCCGACTTGCCACGACCCCTATCAAGATCCTCTTTTGTTTGGGCATGCGATGTGCCGCAACAACACAAAAGAACTAAGGCAGTCGCCAAGACTTGGTGAGCTTTCATGCCAACGCTCCGTATGGCCTAACAATGTTCGTACAAATGGCACGTGCAAACCTGAGGATACCCCCCAAGTCGAAGCTGGCGACCGCCAGATAGTGACAGTGTAGACCTTTTATTCGCTAGAGCTAATTTATTAAAATGGTCATGTTCCGTCCCCGCGTCGCAGACCGGCCGGGCCTAGTCTCGGTTCCATCGCGTAGGCGGGCCGGAACTGGGTTGTATCGGGCCGAGAAAAGGCGCCACAGCGGGGTTTGACAGCTAGCCAGCAGTGTTCATACGGCCGCAGGCGCGCTGCGCCTGCTACAGCATTGGGATACAGCTTTAGCAAGGCTTCGTGCCATCGTCGAAGTCAAAGATGACCACAGCGACGCAAGCAAGAAAGTTTTAATTTTGGCGTACCGGGTTGCTGACGAGCTCGAAAATGCTCGGGATCTCGTAGCGGATGTGACTGTCGCCTATACGAGGCTTGTTCATTCGTACTTCTACCCTGACCAGCCAATTGAGCTGAAGCGGAAAGCTGTGCTCGATGCCATCGACGCGCTTGAGAAGGCAGCCGAGAAATCGACCTCGCACTGATGCATGCGTAGCCGTGGCCCGTCGCTTGCCAGGATCGACCGGGAACGGCCGTATCAAATCGCACTGCCTGATGATCTATGCACAGGACACAGCTCGCGTTGATCCGCAAGTTTTGCGAAGAACGCGGGCCGAGCCCGTTGTTAAAACAGGTGCAGGCGATATGGCTAGACTATAAATATGAGAACTGGCGGCTCTACTGCTTCGCCGACGAGGCGTCCGCACAAGCGTTCCTTGACCGCTTCCCAGGCGAGATGTTCGATCCAAAGCGCGATCGAGAAGACTGAAAGGCGCGTGGTGTCTGGCGCCGGACAGGCGAGTACAAGAGAATTCCTGACCTCGGGCGCTGAGGGTCCCTGAGATCCTGCGAAATTGAGGCAATGGCATGTGTGGACGTTACACTCGGTATTGGACCTGGTCGGAAATCCATCGGCTCTACCGGCCTGACAACGCCGGCCGAAATCGGCCGCAATGACGCGCCGCGCCACAACATTGCGCCCACGGAAGAAGTGCCGTTCGTCACGGCCGGCGAGAACGGCAATCACAAGCTCGTGAGGGTCGTTGGTGGCTCGTGCCCTTCAGGGGCGAAAGAAGATTCCCAAGTTCCAGATGTTCAATGCCAAATCAGAAGACGCTGATACCAAGCCTTCATTTCGCGACGCCATCAAGTCGAAGCGCTTCTCCGCTTATCCCCCATTACTTCTGTTTCCTGAATCAGGACTCGCGAGTTTCACATAGTGAGGACAGCGGCATTGACATCAGCATCTGCGGCCGGAATCCCTTACCCAGGCGTTCAACGCTTCGCCGGATGCGATCCGACACGCACACCTAACAGCCACCCGTCGCCGCGGCGGTCTTCGGACGTCGTCGTCAAGGCTATCGAAGTCCGGCCCGGCATGACGTTTTCTTACGAGCACCAGGCCCGGACTCTTGAAAAAGGGGGGACCAGTGACCGGACACGCTTGACGTCTACCTGCACGCCACGATCCGCCAAAATGAGCGTCGCGGCTCGTTAGGCCACTGTTTCAGCGGCCGAGAATCCATGTCGTCTTGGCACGACAAAGCGCAATTATCTTTTTGGCAGCGTTTCGGTAACCCGAGAGGCTATACGCAACGTAGGTGTTGGTGCCGTCGGCCGCTGCTTTGCCAACTATGTTTATCGTGGCACCGGATGACATTAACTTTAAGGTATCGGTGTCGAGGCAGCTTTGCACTCCCTTCCCGCAGCCCCTTGTTGTGTTTGGTTTCAGTTCGTTTTCGTCGGGCATAAAGGACATCGCCGGATGCTTCGATGATCCGTTGCGGGTGGTTACGGTCGCAGAAATCGAATCGGACTGGTAGATGTCCCGGCCGCCAGGTTCACGGGACCTTTGCATCGAAAACCAGACGCCGTTGTTTTTGGTCTCAACACCAATATAGAAATAGGGCCGTTCCTCCAACCAGCCCAATGCGGGCTCGATTTCGCCGCCCATGGTCACCATGTAGCACTTGTTTCCGTCCTGGTAGATTTGCCAATCCTGTTCCGTTCCGACGTGCCCGCCCATCCACGAGAGATCGGGGTCAGACATGCCGTTGATGCCTTTCATCGCGAGATGGTAGTACGCCTGCATGCTTGTCCCTTGGGGCTGGATACGGATGTAGTACTTGTTGTTTCCGATCGGTATTACATAGTTCAGCGTCTCAGCGGTGTCTCCGGGACCGCTCGACTTGGCCAGCACGGCTCCATTGGAGTCCTCGAGGAAAAGGTCGAGGTCAGCATCCGCTGGAAAGCCACCTATTTCAGCTGTCAGGAGCATTCTGGCCATACTGGCTGGATAGAAGGAAAAGTATTGAGCCGCGCCATTGTTGGTAAGGTTGTAGTAGTCTCCATCTTTATCGGGTGGACTGACGCTTGTCGCCTGCGCTCGGGCAATCGCGGGATCGCTCCTTGCTGTGGTTAAGTATTCGAGAGTATCGAAATAGATGTTGAGCCTTGAAGGATTAGCCTCGTCCTTCAGAGTTGCCACAATGTAGTATTTTCCTGCCTGCAGGCTTTGCTCGAAAAATTCGGGAGAAGTCCCAGTGCGGTGCTGGTCACCTTCCATCGGGGTCCCATCAGAATTGGCGAGATCGAGGTCCACGTCGGCGTCAAGTTTCGTCATCTCCACGCGCAACTTGTGCGGAGCATCCAACTTGATCGCCATCATCAGCTTGGGGGAACTGGGGCTGACATATCCGCTGTAGTTCTCTTTGGGTGAGGCGACCCGTCTAGCCCGATTGAAGCTCGTCGCGAACTCCGGATCGTGAAGCGCCTTGGCCCGAAGGTCGAGCGTATAAAGGGTTGAGGTGTTCGGGTCGGCCGTGATCAGGACAAAGCCTCGTTCGAGAAAGGAAACGGGAGCGGCAAGCTGTACGGACTGGCCCGGTGCGAAGGTGGTCTTGGCGACGCTCATGTGGCGCTTATCGAGATATGTAAGGGTCACCGGGGCCGTCTGGTCGCGGATCGTGGCGACCAGACCGCCGGCATCACCCATCATGGTAACCGGATAGACATCCGTGCCGTCGCTTTTTCCAACGAACCCCTGGTAGGTCAATCCGGCAGCGTCGATGCGCGCAGCATTGCCAAGACCGGCAGTTTCGGGACGCGGTACGCCCGTGTCCGGAATGAGGGTGCGGCTAATCTTGAATTGGTAGCTGGCGGCATCGGGTCCGGAACTGACACGTTCGAACCGCAGATTGTATTTTTGCGGCATCAGGTTGTCGGTCGAGATCGGCGCGCTGGTCGATCGGTCTATCCTGCGTTCGAGATATGATTTGCCCGCTTCGTCGGTTAACGAGACCTGCACGATGCCATCGAGCGTCAGGTCCAGCTGCATCGTAGCGTAGTCGTTCAGATCGAACGCATAGTAGTCAACGGCGTCACTGTTCTTGAGAGACACCGTGTCCCTGCCCTCCAGACCTTTGCTAGTCAGCGCTCCCAAGTCACGGGCGTCACTAACTGTGTTTCCGCCAACGTCGCCAGCCTCCGAAACGGGCGCCCAGCCTTGGGCGAGCGTTCCAAGGTCATCGCCGGTACGGCGGATCGCTCCGACAATTGGCAATCCCAGCGCAAGACGGATACCTGTATGCGGGAAATACTGGAAATTCATGGCTCCAGTCGTATCGTCCCGACGGAATAGCGTCACCTCGACCCGCATGGAGACGCGAATCTCGGAACTGGGAACCCTGAAGTTGCCGCCCCGCGCCACATAGGCCCCGACTGCGCCGAATCCGTTCTCGGCTGTGAACGGGTTTCCCATCAATTCTTCTGCATTGCCCAGCATGTCGTGGAGTCCGAACCATCCCTCGCGGGAGCCGATCGGTTCGAGATGCGAGGGATCCTTGTCGACGTGAGCGTAGGTGCTGAGAGTCTTGCCCGGTGGAATAAAGGGCATGTCGGCCTGCAAGGCATCACGGGTCAGCTTGCCTTCAGCGAAATCCCGTCCACCTCGCGCTACGAACTCCCATTCGTGCTCGCTTGGAAGGCGGATAAAGCCAGGAAAGTCCGGATTTCGTCCGAGGCCGACTAGTATACGCTGGCAGGCAGCCGCATGGATGCATTCAAGGTTCATGCGGTCGATCACTGCGATGAGGTCGCCATAGGTCAGGTAAGTCAGTGGCTGGGCAAGATAGTCGACGATGGCCTGAGTCATGATGTGGTAGCAGGGATCACCGACCCGAAGGTAAGCGCCCAGCATTGTCGGAATTTCTGGGTCGTGGGAACGTTCAGAAAGTTCCTGGATTCCCTTGGCGACATCGCCATGAGCCATCACCATGGCGTATTGACCCTTGGAGAACTCATACTTCCCGATCAGCAACTCCGCGTGCTGTTGACTATCAGTCACGGCAGAACCGACGCGCACCTGAAGCGGCGTTTCGAACGCAAATGCCTTCGCCTTGACCGAACCCATGACATAAGTGGATTTCTCGTCCAGGAACAGACCGCTCCCTGAAAGCGGGACGGGCACGAACGTCAGGAACATGCCGCCTGGCATGGGCATCAGGAAATCGGTGGGCTCGGGCTTCGGATTGTACCATTTCGCAAGATTTTCGCGGCTCAGCAGCACTCGTTCGCATGCATGCTGGGCAAAGCAATCTTCGCATAGGAACAGTAGCGCGACCGCCGCGGATACAATCGCGAGGGGGATGCGGAATATGGCGGACGCACGCATCAGGCCGCCCGAAGGGCCTGCGCCGGATCGATGCGGGTGGCTTCCCGGGAAGCGGAGAGGGAAGCTATGCACGACCCGAGGATCACGAACACGCCGATGGCCAAGAAGTGCCACAAGTATAAATTCGAAAGCTGGCCGTCGAAGCCGAGCTGCGCAGCGATGACACCATTGAGGAGTGCCGCGACGGTAAAATATAGCGCGCACGACAGCAGGAACCCCGCACAGGCGATGATCACAGCCTGGACCAGAGGGATACGGAAAACCTGCGCTTTCTGCATCCCGACGAGCCGCAGGGTTGCAAAGTCAACACGCTTGCGCTGCACGTTGGCGAAGAAGCTCGCCGACAGGATCGAGAAGCCTCCCGCCAAGGCCACGGCAGCGACGACAATCACTAATGTAGTCAGGCTGCGGTCGAGTTGCTGCAGCTTCAGTATCTCGTCGGATCTCGCGCGGACGGCAATGCCACTTTCGGAGAATTTCTGAACCAGCTGCGGCACTGCGTCGATGCCGCTGGCTACCACGCGGAAGCCGCGGTATCCGGCGGACTGCTCGACGATATTGGAGCCGATCGAATCAAAGGCGATGGGAACGCCGGTCCCTCGATAGATCATAGCCAGCAAGCTGGGGCTTACAATCACATCACCGCCCGGGGCGGTGCCTAGTATCCGCACGCCGATGGCAAGTGATTTGGTCGTCCAGTTCTCAGGCAATGAAATCGTCAGTAAAGGCGCCTTGTCTCCATTGCTACCTTTCCATGCTCCGGCAAGCGTCTCGGGCAGGAACACCCCGTTATTGAAAGGGAAGCTTGCGCCTGGCTTGACCTTCCAGTCAGCAGCGGTCGGCACCAGGTCTCCGAACAGGCGCTGGTCTAGTCCGGCGACGGATACATTTCGTCCCAGGAGCGTGGCCTGAAGCGGAGGGTTAATCCCGATCACTTGGGTTTCGTCGTTGTGAAGCACGGCGGCCGCTTCGAGCAGATCGTCTCCGTTAAAACGGCCGCCACTCTTTTCGACGAGATAGGCATGCACCCAACCGGGTTGCGCCTTGGCTTTGCCTGAGGGTAGGCCTACTTCGGCGGCGTATTGCTCGGGTGCCGCATCGGAGACCTTGTCCGCGCCAAGCCGAATGCGCAGGTCGCTGACCCTGGTCTCTCCCAAATTAGACTTCGTGAGGACGATCAATTTCTCGAAGCTTTGCTTCGGAGTAGAGACGACCCCGGGCCAGCCGCGCTCGGCAACGGAGATTCCAGCGCGATAACTCTCGACCGCCCGGTCGATCTCCGGATCTGCCAGAAGTGATGGCAACGGCAGTTCCGCGTCAGGAACGATGCCGACCACAGTCAGCGGCAGCTCCACGCGCTTGCGTTCGTCATTTTCGATACGGTCTATCGTCAGGGTTATCGGAGACCCGATGTCCACACCTGCGCCTTTAGCGACGTCGGATGAAATCACGACCTCGTCGCCATGCGGAGGCTTTCCGCTCAGATGAACGAGCAACGGATCGGAACTGTCAGAAGGGAAAAGCCTGGCGCTCGATTTCCCGACCTTGCCATTTACCTGATAGCGGATGTCAACTTCCCTTGGCACCAGCATCACGGAGGGCATGGCGTAGATTACGTCGGGCCATTTGCGAAGCTCGACGAAGAATGGTTCGTCGCGCAAGTCGGCGTTGACCGGTCGGACTTCGCGGAAACTCGAATCCTGAATGAATTGGCTTCGCAAACGATCGATGAACCCCACCTTGACCGAGGTCAGCAACATGATCGGGGTAAGGACTGCGGCAACCGAAAGAATCATGCAGAAGGTGATCAGCTTCTCGCTGACCAGATCCTTTGTGGCGATGAATGTGACGCTCGCCCAGTACGGGTTGAACAGGGGCTCTTTCAAGAAGGGTCTCCTGCACTGATCACTGTACGAGTGACTTGAGCACTCTCGTAGCGTGGCTTCAGCGTGATCACCTCGTGGGCAAAAGCTTTAACGAGGTCGAGGTCATGCGAGACCATGATCACTGTCGCTTTGGTGGACGCCGCGAGACGCTTCATCTCGCCAATGATCTTGTCGGCGAGATTCTCGTCGACGGAGGCAGTCGGCTCGTCGGCGAGGATGATATCCGGACTAAGACACAGCGAGCGCAAGATGCTCACACGCTGTCTCTGGCCGCCAGAAAGACTGGAGGGCTTCTTATCCAGCTGCCCTTTCATGTCATAAAGCTCGACCAGACGCTCGATGAACGCTTGGTCTGCGGGGCGGTTGTCGAGCATGAAAGGAAGCTGAAGATTCTCTCGAACCGTCAGGAAGGAAAACAGCCCTCCGGACTGCAGGATATAGCCGAAATGGGCCAAGCGCACTGCGCTGATCTCCCGGTCCTCTCCGTTCAGCAGCATGCGTGACAGGTCGATCGTCTTTTCACCGACCCGCAGTTCGTAGCGGTTCACCTCCGATGGCCTTGCGACCATCGCCAGCAGGTCAAGAAGGGTACTCTTTCCGCTGCCGCTGCGGCCGACCAGCCCGTAAAAGCGCCCCCGCCGAAGATTGAGCTCGGGTATCTCGAGAATGAATTGGGAACCCCCGCTTTCGAGGCGCTTCGTCATGCCCTGGATACTTAGAACGCACTCCGTGTCCATGCAGCCTCCGGGCAGTTAAGGAAGGTTTTTCAGGTCGAGCATGTAGACGGCCTCTTCGGCTGTCCCCTGAGGATCCAGCTGGATCCAGTCGTTCGGCCTGTTCAGGATGTCGTCATAGAAGGCAATGAGCTTTCCTAGATTGGCCTCGAACTTCGAGCGGTCGTCGGCGGACTCGTTCTTGAATTCTTCGACCGAGATCGTGAGAACTTCGCTTTTGTAAGGCAGGTTCTTGATCCACAAAGGTACGAGAGGACTGTTCATCACCTTTTCAGTGTCGGCGATTTTAAGATCGTAGGAGGTGGCCGTGGAGCCAGCCTGCACTCCCTGCAGAAACGTGGCTGAGGTCGATTGGCTCGCCTGGAACTTGCTCAAAACGGCATTGAGCGCCGATTGCAATTCCTGCACCTCGCCACGCTGCAACATGACCTTGATGTCAAACGACTTCTTGTTATAGGCGGACAAGTCACGGTCAACGACCCAGGAAATGATGTTTGCAGGAGGCTGGGCGCTCTTGCCGATGTAATCGACAAAAGCAGCGCGGACGGCGCCCAATATCGCCTGCCCGGCGGTGTCGCCGTTCGCGGTGTTAGCTTGGACGATGCTGTCGAACCTGCCGGTCGCAATGGATTCCACGACCTTGGAAAGGGCACCTTTCAGCGCCTCTTCCAGACTGGTCGTGCTCTCGCCGGCGGCCCCGCCGGCGTCGCCGACCTCGGTCGACTGTCCGCTGGCCTGAACCACGGAGAAAGCCAGCCCGCTGTCCTGATCTCCAACGGCCAGACCTTCGAACTGTGGCCTAGCCAATGCCAGATCCGATGCGGCTTTGGGATCAGCTACATAGATGGAGGCTATGTAGACATTGCTCTGCTTTGCCAGGTCCTTGAGTGCGACCTCGCTCAGGCCCGTAGTGTTCTTTGGATCGCCAACGGGATGGCTGCTGGCATCCCCGATGAGGATCATGATGTGGGCGGCTTCAGGACTCCAGTTGGACTTGATGCCGTCCCGCACCCCGGCAAAGACTTCCTCTTCCCAATCGCCGCTGCCGCTGTCCGACGCCTTGACCGCTCCACTGTCCAACAGGCTCTGCAGCTTGTCGGCCGAAACCAGATCAGGTGTGAAGTTCTTGGTCACGTATTCGAGCGCCGGTGTTGACTCGACGTTGTCTCGGTAACCTACGAGTCCGAACTTGAGCGCGTCGGGCGTGGACGTCTTCTGTGACATGATCTGCGCAGTCTTGCCGATTGCAGCAGTCACGGCATCGATGTTGGGCTGCATCGAGTTGGTGGTATCGATAACGAAGACAACGTCCGCCGCAAAGCTTTTTACCCCACCACCCGCCTGTTCCTGCAAGCACTTGTCACCGCCGGCCTGCTGCAGGTTGCATGCCGCTGCCTGCTGCGCCCGCCCCTGATTCGTGAGCGCCGCCAGCTGGATGCTCATCATATCCGGCGAGTAGGCGTCGAAACTCTCGTACTGCAGGATCGGCAGCAGGTAGAATGTCTTGTCAATATCCACCCAGGCGTTCCCCTCACGTGAAATAATGCCGGGAGGCACATTGTTTCCCGTGACCGCATCATAAAGCGCCGAAGGCGTGACCGCATTGCTCTTGATATCGTCAAGGGTCTTCTTGAGGGCTTCTGCGCTTTCGAACATAAGCACAGGCCTGCGCTCGGATGGACCTGGATTGGTGTAGGCCACTGCCAATGCCTGTTTCCATGGCACGACATCATCCGCCTTGATCCATCCCTCCGCGCTCTTGTCGCCATGCCCGGCGTGAAACCAACCCGCAGCCGTGAAGTTGTTCGCGTCGTAGCTGACGCCGTCTTGGCTGAAAGCGTTGAGCACCGAGAATGGCGGCAGGTCGCCGCCGACGCTGGCGCTGCCCTCGTCCTTCTCCACGTACATGTGGGCGCCTGGCTTAACCAGCAATCGAAGCGCGAGGTTGGTGGCCTTCACTTTGCATGTGCTGGCTCCTGACGGGTCACAGGCAATGGAGTCGTCGTCAGCACGGCCCGGATGCGCGCCTGAAACGGCAAGCAGCAGGGCAACTCCGGCCAGCCATTTTCTCTGTGCGGAAACACTCATATCAATTCTCCGTCGCTTCCATCGGTTCCTGAGGGCATTTGTCCATGACCACGCGAGCCAAGGCTGCCACGAGCCCGTTGCGCAGGCTGACCACATCGTCCTTGCTGAAATGCGAAAGGTCGTTCGGCTTGGCCTGTATGCCAAAGTCGCCGAACTCGACCTGCCGATAGCAGAACTCCTGCGCCGGGATGCACCAGTATTCAGTCGGGTTGACGCTGGATTCGGCAACCTGCCGGTTCAGCGGGTCTAGGCTTGCCCCGAAGTTCACGTTGGAGGCCAACATCTTCAGCCTTATCACAGGGACCCCGTCTGCATCGGAAGCCGTGTTCTGTTCTGGGGCCGCGATCTTTCCGGCAGACCCGGCGATGAAGTTGCCGTGTTTGTTGCACTTGACCTTGTCGACGGCAAAGACTTCGTCGCCCGGCTTGGAGGCCGTGAAATCCATGTCGACGGCCCAGGGGTAAAAATTGCGGGTCCATGTCACTTTCGGCGCGGGGGGTGCTCCGACAGGATCGGGCGGATTGGCCTCAATAAGCGAGCCCGTCCCGTCTTGCTGCCCTGGGCCGGCGCTGGCAAATTGCTCCGACTGCACCGAGACGACAGTCCTGCGGGAAAACGTCATTACCTCCGCCAGGAACTGGAGGTTGCCGTCGTGCTCTTTCTGGGCCAGCGGCGCGTAGGCTGTGTAGCCCCTGCCTTCGGCGAAGGTGCATTCGGCGATACTCGCAATGCGGCCCATCGAGGCTATTTCGTTGACAGCTTGGTCGAGCCGCTCGCCGATTAGGTCCTCAGGCAGGTGATAGATGATGAAGAAGTCGGTGAACCTGAGGCGCGGCATCTTCTGGGCGGGTGATAGCAGGCCCGGTTGCGTGACATTTTCGATCCGCACCAACTTTGCTCTCAGATACAAATGGGCAAGCCGCCCGGAAACCTCCTTGCGCGAGAGCAACGGAGTTAGACCGAGAGTTTCGGGGTCGATGCCGCAAGATTGGGCCTGGGAGGAAAAAGGCGTTGTCGGCAAGGAATCAGGTTCGACAGCCGCATCAGCAAGGACATGCCCTGGCGAACCTGCGGCGAAAATCAGAGCGAGAAAGAAACACCTGGCCCCCCTGGACGCCATCTTCCCGACTTTCAGCAAATCAGGAAGGACGCAGCTGTCGGAATTCCCGTTAGAACAATGGTGATCGTGTTGTCTCTTCATATGTCCCACCCGACTGACTGAGCGTGCGGCCGGGTGGAAAGAACGGACCGAGGCACTTCGTCCGAGATGGGCGTACTGTCTTCTTGCCTGACATTGGAGCCGTCGAAGTCGATGCTGACGCCGCCGCAGATTCCCGCCACCCAGCTGACGTCGCCGACCTTTACGGGAGTGAGGAAGCTCTGCCCCGGCAGGCTGTCAGGAACATAGACGAATTTGACTTCATGGCGTCGCAGGAGGCTATCTGAAGGAAAGTCAACCGTTTGAAGCGCGTGTCTGTCGGCAATGATCCGCGCGATTGCGAAGTGCCGAAACACGTTATACATCTGCCGCCAGATTTGCTCGGCTTTGAACGTGTCTTCCATGCGGCTGTTCCAGTCGCAGACGTAAGCCTGCTGATCTGGGTTGATGCCGCCGTTCACCATCTTGCCATTGGCCATATTTTGCGTCTGCTGCGAAAGGATCACTTGGGCGGTGTCGAGGAAAACCGTTTCACCCCGAGGCGTGGTCTGGAACGTGAACGAACCGGCTCGAAACCAGTAACGGTCGAAATCGTAGCGCGGGCGCTTGTAGGCAGCGCCCGTTTTTGCCTGGACTATGTCGCGCTCGATGCCTCGCATATTGATTCCCTTGAAGAAATCGCGGATCGGGATCGTCGCAAGGCCCTCGTTGACCAGTTTCATTCGAAAGTCGGCGGCGAGCAGGATGTCTGATACCCGGGTGTGGCGCGGCATTCCGTCTACGCGCAGATGCATTGGCGTCGCGCAGACCCGTTGATATTGAAGTTTCTGCCTGGGATCTTGCAGGTTGTTGATCTTGCTGAGGATCGGCCAGATGGAGTTATCCGCATCTATCGAAATGCCCGGCTGGTAGATGACGTTTTGCCCGTTTTCTATCACCGTGTACTCGCCGTGGGCGGCCCTGATCGCCACGATGAAGTCGTCCAGCATCAGCGGGGCGGCATCAGCCTCCTTCAGGCCCCAGAGCACGATGTCATTGTTCGCCGGGTCGGCGACAAAGCCGTCGAGACGTGTGAGCCCACCCATGGGATGGAAGTCCGCGCAAAGGTCGGTGGGGCTCTGACGGTGACCGATGGCGCAGCCGTCAATCGTGGCCATGGCCTCTTTCAGAGAGAAAGCGAACTGGGGGCTAGGTGTAAATCTGCTGGGAACGACTTTGCACTCTGCAACATCCGAGGCAATGGCCTTTCCGACTAATAGGCGTATCGCTGCCGCGGCTGCACCAGCTTGCATTAAATGTCGTCGGTTGAGCCCGTGTCGCATCGTTGGCTACCTGGATTTGCGGATCAATATGCCCAGTGACTCGTCCAGGGCGGGCTGAACGATCGTGGGGGCAGGGTCAACACTTACGCCGCCGCGATCGGCAGGATCGTAAATGCGCGAACGGGCTGGATACGGGGTGTAGTTGGCCGAATTGCCCAGGCTGCTTGGGAAATCGTCGTCCCCACATACCTGACATTGGACATTCGTGGCGACGAGTTTTCGGCTTTTGTCGATTATCACTATCGACTCCGTATCCCTCCCGCCCTTCACCGTTATCGTCCTTGGCTCCTGACCTACGTAGTAGTAGATTATCGAGCACTGGCTTGTTCCCGTTTCAGCGACAATTGTAGATGAATTCATGTCAATAACGATTTTTTGAGAGCAAGGTCCAAGTTTAATGTCACAGTGGCAAGCTGCTGATGCCTGTTCCAGGGTCAGACATAAACACGCCACAAGATATAGGTAGATACGCATGGCAATAATTCTTTCTAATAACAGCCTTGGAATTCTCTCCATGTTATTGACCTCGAAGGCTGGATACTGGTCGCTATGACCAATCGTGGCCAGAAGCACCACTGAGACAATAAGCAGTTGCCAATGGGCCGCGCATGACCCATTTGGGTTGTGCCATCACGGGGTGCACCGATTCCGCGACGAAATTGGATGACATCCACGGCATCGGGAAATCGAAACTGCGCGAAGGACCGGACCAAGCGGGTTCAAGCAGGCCCCGGGGACTTCCAATCAGATGACCTCTGCATGAAAACAATGTAACTACAGCGTTTAGATTGAGAGGCCGTCTGAGGTGGCTGGCGTGGGCGCGGCGTTTGACTCGGTCTGCTTGAGGCCGTTATCCGGAATGGTTAATGAATAGCGATTTGATCGACCGCATCTACGAGGCGGCAGTCGTGCCAAGCCTTTGGACGGGGCGCGGTGTCCTGGACCTGCTCGCCAAGGCCGGTGATTGCACTGACGCCGTCTTGTTCGCGGTGAACAAGAAGGGGATTAACGGCTGGGCAGCGAACGAATCGCCGACATGCTGCTGATCATCGCCTCAGCGGAAGAAGACAGCGCGATAGGCCCAAAGATCTTGAGGGACTGTTCGATTTGAGGGCCGCCGAGGCGGCTGTCGCTCGCGAGCTTGCAAAGGGCAAGACGCTCCGCGACATCGCCAGGATCAGGAGCGTGGCAACGGATACCGTCCGCGGCCAACTTAGGTTGATATTCGAGAAGAGCGGCGTCCATAGGCAAGTGGATCTCGTCCGCCTGCTTTCGGGATCAAGAACTGGCTCGTCCCTAAAGGTCCGCCTGGAAAACTTGCCGATGTTTGGGAAGCAAACAGAGTCCTGATCTGGTCTCAGTAGGCGAAGCGAGCCAGAAAGCAACCGACGCATTCTCTGGTGAAGCGGTTCGCACGTTGCCCGCAGAAATTTATCAATAGAATGTCGCGGTGATCTGCCTCTCGGCGGCCGCTATCGGGTCTGCGGCGTAGATTCGAACTCAGAAGTTCTCGCTGAAACACGATCCGGTTTGGTTGCACCGCATGCCCTGGACACTGGTGTAGCAGTTGCAGTCGCAGAGACTGAGGATCGGGTAACCCTTCGGACAGCAGTAGGCAGTGGAATTTTGCGGCGTGCAGGAGGACCAGCCGCAATTCAGCTTTCCGGGGCACTCACCGGAGGCCAGCGCCATCGACGGCAGAACGGTGGCGGCTGCCGCGCCGAGGAAGGCCTTGACCAGTGTCTGCAACGCGTGCCGCCGCCCGGCGGCGACCAATTGATTGGAATTGGCACCCTCTTGAGGACCGGCCGTGAACGGTGCGGCAAGTCCGTCGCCGTAGACGCTGCGGAAAGCGTAGATGCCGAGATGCAGTAGCCAAAGGAGAATCGCCGCTGACGAGAGCGCCGCCAGCAGGTGGCTCGCCACGCTCAGAATGCGGAATGCATTCCCGTAGGCGGCATCGGCCGCGAGACTGGCCGTCCACAGAGACAGGCTGGCGGCGGCAAACAGAAACGACTCCCGCATGCATTTTGGACACCGGCCGATCCGGTACAGAAAGCCGAACCTCGGGGCGATGCTGACTGAATCACGCTTCTTCATGTTCCCTCATCTCCTTGTTGGCTAGGGCTTGCGAAGACTTGCCGCCTCCGCTCCGTCCTCGACTCCGTGCCGTAATCATCCGCTTCCACCAATCGTGCATGCATCAAGGTTAGTGAAGCGGATGGCAATTCTCGTCGACCGCTATGGTAGCGCCCGGACAGTTGCCACCGCCACCGCCGCCGCGGGTGGCTCGCCTTTGAGGTGCTGGCGTGTATCCGCCATTCCCCGCCCCACCCCCGGCGGCAAGACCGGCGGCCAAGCCGCCCAAAATCGCATTTGCGGCGGCGGCGTCGTTCGCTTGAGCGTTGCGGGTCGCGTTGGTGGCGCCACCGTTATCCGAAATCTGCCTCACCCAATCACTCATGCCTTGGTCTGTGGCATAGAGGTAACATTTACTGTATTTCTTGCGACAATCGGCCGTTGCCTTGGAAATGGCCGATGCAGTACTGGGCTGGGACCAGGTCCAGTAACACCACGTTGAGCTACCTGATACTCCGGAAACGATTGCCTTGTGCCCGGGCTTTCTCAGGAAGCTACTATTGTGGTTAGGCGTACACGCGTTGTAGGCGAGCTGATCCTCCCCGAGTGACACGCACCCGGTCTCAGTCAGAATTGCTAAGGCCAGCCCGCACGCTGCGAGGATCGCCAATGTCTGTCGGATGAATTGTCGCAAATCGCCCACCCCGCTTGTTGAATGGAGACAATAAGCAGTTGCTATGTGTCGCGCATGACCCATTTGGGTTGGCCCTAGAGGGATTGGTATAGAGCAGCGTTTGATTTTGAGGCAATTGGCGCCGCATTACAGAGGCGCAGGTTGAACCTTGCCCTGCTGATAGAGGCGGGGACATACCGACTGGAAGCCTGTTCTTCCTTGCTTGCGGCACGCCTGCGCTTCGAAAGTCCGACGGGCGTGGAAGCTTTCAGCATGAATGGTTGCCCACCCTCGCCCTGAGTTGCGGACGCCTTCGTCTCCAATCAAGGCTTCGAATCTGTTGCCCGAGGTCGTGGGGCCGGGAGTGTCGACTTCCTTCGCGCGTCGGCCGACCCCCAACAGGCTTCAGACAGCTCTCAGCCTGGCAGCCGAATGCGAGTTGTTATGAAAATGGTCCGGGGGCTTATCTCTGCGGGCCATTTACCCAATTGGGTCATGCCCCATTCCGCGCTGGCAAGTACATTCAGGTTGGTCGCTAGGAGCATGGCATTTAGAAGCGATCAGATTGAGCAACCTTCACGAGTGCGCAATGAATCTCGCCGCGCCCGTAATTTCGCGTCGGCATAAGGAGGGTGAAATGTCGTGGAACCTTATCTACGCACTCGCACTGTGGCTGTCCCCGATCTCTGTTTCCGCCGACTCGCTGACGACTCAGTCGGTCAACATGACCTCAATTATCCGCCTCGCCCAAGATGACTCGTGGAAAGAGCAATTCTGCCCCAGGGGCATCGCGGAAGTAGAAGCCTGTGTCTTCCAACAAAAAGGTTGCGATCTGGGTACCATCGAAGGATGTTGGGAAGTCTGCGGCCTAGAGCATTACGTCCAGGGTGGCGATCAGTGCTAGTGGCAAGCGGGTCAGTTTGAATTTTCGCCGTCGCTTGAAAGGACTATCGGCCGCTTGAGAGCCGTGTGAGGAGTGCGACCAGCTCGGACTGTCGATGCGTATCCGTCTTCGCAAAGACGGATTTCAACTGGTTACGCGCAGTCTCATAGGAAACGCCAAGTTCGTCGGCCGCCGTTTCGACACCGTGTCCCGAGCAAATCTTTCTCGCCAGTCTCGCTTCGGACGTTGTCAGGCCGAAGCAGGACTGCAGCACGGCTTCAGCCGGGGGAGGTCTCGCGTCAGGATCAATGAGAACGACGATTGCCTGGCATGGCGCGAGCGCGTTGTAGGAGACTTTCGGAAGTCGTAACGGATGGGCAAGGAGCGGCCGCCCTTCGAGTCTGGGCAACGGTACAGGGGGCATCGTTGCGGCCGTGTCCGGGGAACACAGGAGCGCTTTCAGCGATCGGTCGAGAGCTTCTGTCGCAGTTCGGTCAAAGGAGACCAGACGTCGGCGCGTGATCTGTAGACCTCGTCCCAGAAGCCTTTCCGCCGAAGCATTGGACAGGAGCACATTGCCGCTCCTGTCCAACATGATGGCAGGCGTTTCAGTCGCGCTGAAGGCATCCAATGCCGCGTCGACCCTCCCGAAACCGATTGCTCGCGCAACGGCGGCTGCAGAGCCCAGCTGTTTCGAAAGTTGCGCCAGCTGTCTCATTTCGTCTGGCGTGAACGGCCCTTGTTGGATCGACCTTTGCAGCGATAGCGCCCAGAAATCGTCGCCGGCAGCGATTTTGACTGCCGCGTAACGTTGCAGGCCAAAGGGGGCGAGGAATTCCTGGTAGTATGGATGCTTGGCGATATCGTCGGGCGTCACGAAATCGAACTCCGAGCTGACCCCTTGCCGCTCAAGGACGTTGAGCGAGCGATACCGCTCGTCGCGGTTAATCCAGCCATCGCGGACGTAGGTCTCCAAAACAGGAGCCATAGCGCGACTGCATGGTACGAGTGGCAGATGCCCCCTGATGTCGAACAGCAGAGCTCCGGCGCTTCCCGTTGCCTTTTCTGCCACTTCCATCGCGGCGTCCCAACGCGAGGGGTCGACGGCTGCCTCGGCAAAGGCATTACCGATCGCGTCAAAATCAAAAGCTGCGCCCACCGCTAGCCCCTTAATAGGTAACTGAAGCTCAGCATGGCTTCGAGAACTTTCTGATACGTCAGCCAATCATATTGAATTTGTTATCGGAGAACATCCTTTCTCGGGAGTGCCGTTGGGTGGCGTCAGCTTTAGTTTTGCTCTCAATATCGAAACGACTGGTGGCGCGAATCTGCAGAGATGCACGTTGCTCGCGTTACTGTGAGCGCTGATCACTTGGTGAGGTTTCCCGCCGGCCTTGATCCGGAGATTGCAGCTGGATGGTACGTGGCCGTCGGGTTGGATGTCGTCCTGCTTTCGAATGATAGCGATCCAGACGAAGCCATAGCATGGCCGTGCCAGAGAAGCGCTGCCCTTGTGCGTGAGCTGGCCCTAGCGGCCCCCGCTTTCGTCTCTCTCGCTGCCGGCCCCGGCCAGGTCGATCTCAATCATGCTGCGGCGCGGCGGCGCTGCTGCTAGTGCGTGAAGAAGAAGCGCAGCGCCGACACGATGCTGTTCATCGTCGGCACGGGAACACCGTCGTCCTGCTGCTCAATCTGGAACCGGCGCAGGTCGTCGGTGGTTCGCTGTGTCTGGTGAGCGCCCGAGGAACGTCGCCAGGCGTCCGATGTCGCGGAGGTAGTTGCGTTGCGTCTCCCGGGAGAAACGCCGCATGTTCATGTCGTCGATCAGCCGCTGACGAAGTGGACTGATAGGTGCATCGAGAACAGGATAGGGCATGGTCAGGCTCCTTGTTGAAGAAGCCCGTGATGCTCTGCCGCTGCCGAACCGCCCTCAATGCGAGCGCGACGTCCGGTTCGTGATCTCTACCTCACCCCACGCGCCAATCCCGCGCAGCGGGTCGTCTAATCGCTCGGCCGTCAAGGGGGTGAGTGCAAGGCAGTCGTCCTTTCTGTCCATGCTCGTTCGTTCGTATGCCGGGTACAGGGTCGTCTACGCGGTCGATGCAAAGATCGCCGCAGGATGAGTTTCGCAGGTGAGATCTTCCTATGTTCGTTGCGCAATCTGCTTAACGAAGCAGTTGCTTCCCGCTTCGCGGAATGATCTCAGCCACGTCCCGGCAGGGACGGCTCGGTGCGTCCTGTAAGAACGCTATTGGTTGAATGGCCTGAAGAAATCGTCGCAGTCGAGCGTCTGCAGGATCAGGCGGCGGCGGGCGTTCCTCCGCGCGGATCGAACAGCTCGCCCGTCCGGAGCATCGTATGCATGATCACTGCCAGCTTGCGCGCCAGGGCCACGGCCGCTCGCTTGAAGCCGAGCCGTTCTTTGAGCTCCAACGCCCAGGTTCGCAGGGTGCTGGTATACGAGGGCATCGCGGTTCAGACCGCTGGCGGATTAGAACTCATGTTGGCTTTGCGATCGGCTCATCGCTGCCGACAATCGGTGACCCATATAAAGGGGCATGTCCACGCGCCGAAAAATCAATGCAACAGCGAAGCTGATTGGAGAGTGGCGCTTAACCCCAGCTGCAACGTTTGGATCGTCCGTCAGAGCGAGGGGTATTTTTCTCGAAATACGCGCCCGCCTTCCAATGGAGTTCAGGAAATTGCTCAATATCGAGTCCCGCGTGCTTACCCTGCGCCTGTCTGAGGGCGCCGAGAATGATGTGCAGGTGGTATTCGGGATCGTATCCGAAGCACTGCAGAATATCGAAGACCTGCCCGTAATTCCCCGTGAAATCGAGGACATTCTGACGATCTCGACGGCCGAACGGCACCGCTGGCTGAAAGATGGTCGCTTGCAGAGCGCCGGGACGAAAACGGTGAAACTTCGCGGGCGGGCAAGGAACATCACCTTTCACGTGTTCGACCCGCAGCACGTGGAGGATGTGCTTGACCGCGACCTGGTTACGGTCTGGCGCGAACAGGACGCAGCGACAGCTGCAGAGAATAGGCGGCGAGCCGCGGGGAAGGCCGCTATGAAACGTGCTCAAAGAAGCGGGCGCGGAACTGCAGCTTCAGCTGGCCATGGCCCCGATGAAAACTCGCACTCCAGTTTGCGCGGCTGGGAAGATTTTGAGAATGACGGACTCCTGCGCTGATAGGCCGGGCGCACAGCCAGGTTAGGACATTTGCCTGCGCCGTGCGAGATGCGCAAGGAGGGCCGTCAAACGCATCGCGTTCAGGACCCGCTTCGCAGGGACGCCGCCCTTGCGCGCCATCTCGACACCCCAATGCATGTGGTCGAGTCGAGGTCGAGTCGCCACGGATGTGCGTTGAGTTCGACGGCTACGCCGTGTTTCGCACACGCTTTGAGGACTTTGTCGATGTCGAGATCATAACCGGGCCGGCGCAACAGCTGGCGACCGGTCATGTGCCCGATGATTGTCGTCCGAGGATTTCCGATGGCCTCGATGATACGCTCCGTCTGTTCCTTCTTGGGCAAGTTGAAGCGGCTGTGCACGCTCGCGACGACGAAATCGAACTGCTCCAAGATATGGTTCGGATATCCGGGTGAAGTGTCCCACACTTTAGGATAGCCGGCTGGTGCTGATGCTCTGCAGGGTCAGCGCGCAAGCGGCTCATATGTTCTAGGTGAATGCGATTGGCGACCGCAGTGCCTACCAGTAGGTGGGTAATCTCGTCAGCGAAGTGAGCGTCCCGCATCAGCCGAAGCGGGTCATCTGGCTTCGGTGCGAGTTCGAAAAGTTGCTCGTCGCCACTGAACACCAGAAACAGGCGGTAGACGTCTCGAATGCCAATCGACGAATTCAGCTCGAAATTATTCCGTCCGTAGGTGGCCAAATAGCGTCTCCTTGTCTTTATGGCTTGCCATAATAGCTTTGGCTGCCACTCCCAGACTAAACTGGGTGTCCGCTTTTAACCGATAGTGTTGAAAAAGTCCGGCTGGAAGTCGTTCTGAAGCACTGATTCAGTCTCCTTGGGAAAAGGAGATTGAGTCGATGATGGGCGAGCGGACCGTGATGCAGGAAGCGCTGTTCTACTAGTTCAGCATCGAACGTCACGTGCCATCAGACCATCTGCTTCGCTCGATTGACCGGTTCGTCGACCTGTCCGAACTGCGCTCGCATCTGCGGCCGTTCTATAGCGAGATCGGCCGGCCCTCGATCGATCCGGAACTGATGATCCGGATGCTGATCGTCGGCTACTGCTTCGGCATCCGCTCCGAGCGCCGGCTCTGCGAGGAAGTACATCTGAATCTCGCCTATCGCTGGTTTTGCCGGCTTGGCCTGGAGGGTGATGTCCCGGACCATTCCACTTTCTCCAAGAACCGGCACGGCCGCTTTCGCGACAGCGATCTGCTGCGCGAGTTGTTCGAGACTACGGTTCGCCGCTGCATCGAAGAAGGTCTCGTCGGCAACGAGGGCTTCGCCGTCGATGCCAGCCTCATCAGAGCGGACGCCAACAAGCAGCGCTCAGCCGATGGATCGGAGCAGGTCGACTGGGAGACGATGGCGGCAACACGCCGCTCGGTACAGGAGTATCTCGACACGTTGGATGATGCCGCGTGGGGTGCAGCCAGCGAGGTGAAGCCGAAGTTCGTGTCGAGGTCCGACCCAGCGGCGCAGTGGACCGGAGCGATGAAGGGGCATGCCTTCTTTGCCTATGCCACCAACTATCTGATCGACCTGAACCACGCCGTCATCGTGGACGTCGAGGCGAGCCGCGCAATCCGGCAGGCGGAGGTCGGTGCACGTACCATGATCGAGCGCGTCCAGGATCGCTTCAATCTCTATCCGGAGCGGCTGGCCGCCGACAGCGCGTACGGTTCGGCCGAGATGCTGGGTTGGCTCGTGCACGAGCGCGGGATCGAGCCGCACATCCCGGTCTTCGACAAGTCGGAGCGTCGCGATGGGACCTTTGAGCGGGCAGAGTTCAGCTATGATCGCAGGCGCGATCTCTACACTTGTCCAGGCGGCAAGGAACTCAGGCAGTATCGTCGGCGCTTCACCTCACCCCGCGACGGTGTCGACGACGAGGGCTTCATGCGCTACCGCGCCAGCAAGCTCGACTGCGACGCCTGCGCTCTCAAACCTCGATGCTGTCCGAACGCTCCAGCCCGCAAGATCCTGCGCTCCATCCACGAGGGTGCGCGCGACATGGCCCGTGATATCGCCGCCACCGACACCTATGTGACCTCGCGCCGCGAGCGAAAGAAGGTCGAGATGCTGTTTGTGCATCTCAAACGCATCCTGAAACTCGACCGCCTGCGACTACGGGGACCGAATGGCGCCCGAGACGAGTTCCACCTGGCAGCCGCCGCCCAGAACCTCCGGAAACTGGCCAAGCTGATCCCGGTGCCGATGCCGAAACCGGCGTGAGAGGCCCTGGCCTTCGAACATCCTCAAATGGCGACAAACGAACACGCTGTCATCAGTCGACTTCTTCAACAAAATCAGCCCGTTCAAGATGATCGGTGAATGTCTCGAATTGGGCGCAAGGCGGCTGTTTCATGCGCGAACGCCTGAGAAGCGAGTGCCATTAACCATCGATTAACTATCCGGTCGCCTTTAGTTCAATTTTGCAGCATACTGATTTTGGTAGCTAGTCTGCCAAAGGAGACTGGAACAAGAGGGTAATTCCCCTGTTCGCGCACCTTCCACTTTCACGACAGTCGAAACTGAAAAAGGAAGCGACGGAACACCGTCGTCTCATGGGGAGGCGCCAGCATCACATTTGATGAGGAGCGCCAGAATGAACATCGAAGACGCAGTCACGGCAGTGACGTCAGACGCGAGCGCGCTCATGTCTTGCCTCGGCCAGCCAGTTGTCGCCTACCACGTCACGGAAATCATGAGAGAGGCGGACCTGGCACACGCCCGGGAGATGCAGCTCGCGCTGGTGCGGCGAAGCATTGAGGCTCTTGTCGATGACGGCCTGGAAGGCGCTACCGCTGAACATTTTGCATCCCTGTTCTACGGCCGCATCGGCTTGACCTGGAGACTCCTGCACGCATCCGACGGCGCAGCGCATTGATCAAGACCAGCGCGGTCTTGGTCAAGGTCGGCTTCGAGGCGCACTGCTGACGGGCATCATTGGTGAAGGTTTTCCAACACGGGGCCGAGTGCCGGCCCCGCACGCACGCTCGCGCCACTGCTCCACCGACAGGGAAACCTTTGCGCGAGTTGACTGTTGTTGTAGCTACAAGACAGAGGAGAAGGTCGAATGGCATCCGTCCGATACATCGTTGCGGACGTCAATGAGGCGGTCGCGTTCTATCGAGACAATCTCGATTTCAAGATCGACATGCATAATCCGGGTAAGTTCGCCGCGCTGCTGCGCGACGAGTTGACGCTGTATCTCAGTGCCCCAGGTGCGGGGAGCGGTGGTCAGGCGGGCGGCGATCCGAAGCCAGGCGGGTGGAACCGATTTATGATCGTTACGAACGAGATCGATGTCCTCATTGAGCGGTTGCGCCGGGCTGATGCAAGATTCCGCGGCGAAATCAGCGACGGCGGTGCCGGTCGCGCCATCTTGCTCGAAGATCCATCGGGCAACGTCATCGAGCTATTCGAGTTCAAGAAGGACCGAGCCTGACGTAGAGCTTGGCGGCGGGCGGTTAGTTTTGGTATGTCTGCTCATGGTCATGCCGCGTCCCGGTAACGGACAGTCCGATCATGGGTCGGCCTATTTGGAAAGGGGACGTACGCGGTCGGAGCGTCATCGTTCGGCAGGTCTCGATCAGCGGCGTGCGCGCATCGGGGCCGGCCACGGGACGCCAGCTCAACCCCGACCACTAAACACCTGCCAAACGATCAGAGCGTCTCGGGCGCGGCGGGGGGCCGTATAGCGGAATGGCGGCTTTCGGCGTCCGAAGAACGATAGCGGACGTTCAGCGGGTGGGTCGACGTGGCTATTCACGGCCGCGCAAACAGTCTCCGTTACAGCGAGGTGCTGGCGGGATGTTTGGCGTAGTGAGGATTGCGCTCGCAACCTACGCAAATTGGGCGTAACGTCGGTATATCGTCGGTTGCTAATTCATGAGCCGGCGACTGAGAGCGCAAGACTCCCGCATCGGACTAGGCGCGCTAGGTTCCGCAACCACTCGTCGCGCTCACCAGACCAACTGCCTCTGCCGAACCTCTTTTGCTCGGTTCCGGCCAGTATTGCCTTTTGCCAATCGGAAGAGGAGCGTTCTGATGCAGATCATCCAAACCCGCCGCCGATTCCTGGCCGGCGCTGCAATGGCAGGTGCTGCCGGTATCGCCGGGCTTCCAGAGTCACTACACGCGGAACCGCCGCTGGAAACGACCACGGTTCGTCTGCCGCGGCGGGTTGGTGGTTCCTACTGCTGGGCAGGCGCTTACATCGCCGGGGAATTGATGCGTGCAGATGGCTTCACAGACGTTCGCTACGTAGAAGGCGATATGAGCGTCGACCAATCGGAGTGGATCGCACGCGGTGAGACGGATTTCTCGGTCAACTTTCCGCCGAATCAAATCGCGTCGATCGACGCTGGCGTGCCGATCAAGGTGCTAACCGGGTTGCACTCGGGATGCCTCGAACTGATCGCCAACGAGAGCATCCGCAGCGTCACGGATCTGCGGGGCAGGAGGGTGGGCGTTGATGGTTTCAACAACTCGCGACACGTGTGGCTGTCCCTCATGTCCGCCTATGTCGGACTCGATCCCGTGAACGATATCCAGTGGGTCCTGACTGACAGTGCCACCCCGACGGAGCTCTTCGTCCAAGGAAAGATCGATGCATTCCTGGGGACGCCGCCCCAACCGCAGGAGCTGCGCGCCAAGAAGATCGGCCACACGATCCTCAACAATGCCGTTGACCGCCCATGGTCACAATATTTCTGCTGCATGATCTCCGCGACGACTGACTACGTGACTAGGTACCCGGTGGCGACCAAGCGGGTGTTGCGATCCATCCTCAAGGCCGCCGACCTCTGCGTGTCGGATCCGGACAGGGTGGCACAGCAGATGGTCGATCGCGATTTCGTCCCGTCGTATGACTACGCGCTCCAAACTCTGAAGGACATTCGGTACGACCGCTGGCGGGAATTCGATCCAGAAGACTCCCTGCGGTTCTACACACTGCGCATGCAGGAGACGGGCATGATCAAGTCGAGCCCGCAACAAATTATCGCCAACGGAACGGACTGGCGCTTCCTCGACGAGTTGAAGCGTGAGCTGAAAACCTGATCCCATCTGTCTCGAGGGGAGACGTAGATATGCAAATCATCCAGAGCCGCAGGCGCTTCCTGGCCGGCCTGACGGCTGCCGGCACCGCAAGCCTCGTCGGCGCTCCAACTCGAGTTCCTGCCGAGCCTGCGCCGGAGACCACACGCATTCGCTTGGCCAAGATGCCTAGCATCTGCGTGGCGCCACAGTATGTTGCTGAGGACCTGCTGCGCGCTGAGGGCTTCACCGAGGTTGCCTATGTCGCCACAGGCCCCGGTGCGGCCACGGCCTCCGCGGTGGCGAATGGCGAGATCGACTTTAGCCTCAACTTCGTGACAAATTCGATCGTCGCCTTGGACTCCGGTGCGCGGCTCACTCTGCTCGGCGGCGTCCATCCCGGTTGCTTCGAGCTGTTTGCCAAGCGCGGGATCGACAGCGTCGTCGATCTGAAAGGCCGGAACGTCGGCGTCCAGGGGCTCGGTTCGGGGCCGCATCTGTTCCTCGCCAGCATCGCGGCCTATGTCGGGCTCGATCCGGCGCGCGACATCAACTGGGTGGTGGACCCGGCGGTCAAGCCCAAGGAGCTGTTCGCGCGGGGCGACATCGATGCGTTCCTGGGCTTTCCGCCGGACCCGCAGGAATTGCGGCGCAGCAAGGTCGGGCACGTGATCGTCAACAGCACGGTGGACCGACCTTGGTCGCAATATTTTTGCTGCATGCTGTCCGGCAACAGCGATTTTGTGGCCGCGCATCCGGTTGCTACCAAGCGGGTGCTGCGCGCCATCCTCAAGGCCGCGGATCTATGCACCGCCGCGCCGGCCCTGGTTGCCGAGCGCTTGGTCGCGGGCGGATTCGCCAGCCACTACGATGATGCGTTCGCAGCGATCAGCGAGTTGCCCTACCGGAAATGGCGGGACTACGATTCAACTGACACCGTCCGCTTCTATGCGCTGCGGCTGAAGGAAATCGGTTTGATCGGCTCCACACCCGACAGGATTATCGCGGAAGGTACGGACTGGCGTTTCCTTAAGGAGCTCAAGCGCGAGATGAAGACGTGAGCCGCTGGTCGACGCGTGCGTTGCTGCTCCTCGCCCTCGTCGCTGAGCCTGCGCACACCTCTGCGCACGAAGCGTCAGCGCCCGCCGGGGACAGCGAGCGCCTCCCGATGATGGGCGCTGCGCCGGATTTCACGCTGATATCGCAAGACGGCGGACCTGTGTCACTGCACGACTTTCGCGGCAAGGTGGTCGCCATCTCGTTCATCTATACGTACTGTACCGACGTCTGCCCAATGCTGACCGCCCACTTGGCCAGCGTGCAGGAGCAACTGGGCTCTACGTTCGGGTCGAAGATCGACTTCATTTCGATCACGGTCGACCCAGAGCGGGATACGCCCGACGTGTTGAAGGAATATGCGCAGAATTTTGGCGCCGATCTGAAAGGCTGGTCCTTTCTTACCGGTGATCCGGCCGTCGTCCATGAGGTGGGACGGAAATACGGCGTCATCGCGAAGAAAACGGCGGATGGTGACGTCGACCACATATTGCTGACGTCGCTCGTGGACCCGGACGGCATCTTGCGAGTACAGTATCTTGGTGTCCGGTTCGACCTGGAGGAGTTCCGGGATGACCTTCTCAGCCTCTTGGACGAATCCAAGTAACATAACGAACCGGCTAGTCGGCTGGGTTGCCCGGCTGCCGGCGCGCGTCCAGACCAAGCTCTTGATCTCGTTCCTGTCGATCGTCGGCCTGTTGATCGTGCTGGGGGCCGTCGGGTTGCAGGTGCTGAGTGGGGTCAATGATCAAACAAACGAGCTGATCAAGCTGCAGCGCAGGATCGCGGCCTATCGCCAGGTGCAGCACGATACGACCACCCAGCTCTACGGCATCTCCACTGCCCTGTTGCTTCAGGACGACCGGATGCTGGATGGGGCGCTGCGCCAGCTCAACCAGTTTGGCTACGACCTCGACCGCATGGAGTTCGTCGCTGAAACTGAGGCGGAGGTGCTTGGCCAGGTCCGACAGGAATACGAACGGCTTGCGGCCGGCGTGACGCATGTCGCGGAGCTCTTCCGCGCCGGTCGCACGGAGGAGGCGCGCAAGGTTCAGCTCGATGAGATCATGCCGTCGGCCGACCGCCTCGAGCGACTGACGAACCAGCTGGTCAACATGGCCGAAGCCGACATGGTCGCGGCCATCGAAGCGAGCGAGGGGGCGTACGGCACCTCTCGACTGATCGTGGTCGCTTTTGCTGTGGGCAGCATCCTGTTCGCGCTTGCGCTTGGCTACATCATCTCCTGGTCGTTGATCGAACCGGTCAAGAAGATCGAGACGCGTCTCAGCCAGATAGCGGCCGGCGACTTCGCCCAACAGGTTGCCGTCGCCAATCGCGACGAACTTGGAGTACTCGCCGCTAATGTCAACCAGACCTCCGACCAGCTCGGGCGCCTGTATCAGGAGATTGAGACGCGCACCCAGCAGCTCGACGAAGCCCTTCAGCAGCAGACAGCCACAGCAGACGTTCTGAAGGTCATCAGCCGCTCTACCTTCGATCTGCAGGTCGTGCTCGACACGTTGGTGGAATCGGCTGTCAGGCTCTGCCGTGCCGACAAGGGTGGTATCGTGCAGTTGCTGGATGGCGTATTCCGCTATGTGTCGACGCATGGCTACCCGCCCAGTTTCCGTGCTTATGTCGACGCCAATCCACTTCCAGCGCTTGCCGCAGGCCGAGGCTCCGCCGTAGGGCGCGTAATCGAAGAACGGCGGATCGTGCAAATCGAAGACGTGACCGCTGATCCGGACTACCGCGTTGCCTTGATCGCCGAGGCAGGCGGATTCCGCACCGTCCTTGCTGCCCCGCTGTTACGGGAAGGTGATCTCGTTGGCGTATTCGTCATGACGAGGGTTGAGCCGCAATCTTTCAATCCCAAGGAGATCGCGCTCGTCGAGACATTCGCCGACCAGGCGGTGATCGCCATCGAGAATGCGCGGCTCTTCGAGGAGGTGCAGTCACGGACGCGCGAGCTTGCCGCGTCTGTTGGTGAGCTCGAGGCGCTTGGTGAGGTGAGCAAGGCGGTCAATTCGACGCTGGATCTCGACACCGTGCTGAAAACGATCGTCGCCAAAGCGGTCCAGTTGTCGGAGACGGACGCTGGCACCATCTACGTGTTCAACAGCACTCGGCAACAATTCCGTCCGCGCGCAAACTTCGGTATGAGCGATGAGCTTATAGCCGCAGTCTCGCACCAGACGATCGGGCTGGCCGATATGGGGATCGGCGATGCACCCGGGCGCTGCATGCCGGTGCAGTTTCCCGACCTCAGCGAGGAGACCTCATCCTTGCTTGTAAGAAAGACGGTCGTCCAAGCCGGATATCGCAGTATCCTGATCGTTCCGCTGCTGAGGCCCAACAAGATCGTCGGTGCCCTGGTCGTCAGGCGCCATAAGCCAGGTGTCTTCCATGAGCAAGTTGTCCACCTGCTGGAGACCTTCGCTGCCCAATCGGTGCTCGCGATCCAGAATGCCAAGCTGTTCCGCGAGATCGAGGAGAAAGGCCGGGAGCTGGAGGCCGCCAGTCGCCACAAGTCCCAGTTCCTCGCGAATATGAGCCACGAGCTCAGGACACCGCTCAATTCGGTCTTGGGCTTCACAGAACTGTTGGTCGACGGCATCTACGGCGAACTCCCGGACAAGGCGAAGACGACCGTCGCGCGCGTGCAGGCAAACGGCCGTCACCTCCTCGGGCTCATCAACGACGTACTTGACCTGTCCAAGATCGAAGCCGGCCAGCTCACGCTGGCGATCGAGGACTACTCGGTCGCGCAGGTTGTTCGATTGACCGTTACGGCTGTCGAGCCGCTGGCACGAGCGAAGGGTCTTGAGCTTTCAACGACTGTTGCCGAGAACCTTCCAATCGGCCGCGGGGACGAACGCCGTTTGACGCAGGTCCTGCTCAATCTTGCAGGCAATGCCGTCAAGTTCACCGAAACGGGTGCGGTCGAAATTCTTGCCGATGCGATCGACGGGCACTTCGAGATCACCGTCCGGGATACGGGTCCCGGCATCGCGTCCAAGGACCAGGCTCTCATCTTCGAAGAATTCCAGCAGGTCGACAACAGCAGCACCAGGCAGAAGGGTGGCACAGGTCTCGGCCTGGCGATCACAAAGCGCATCGTCGAAATGCATGGTGGGACAATAGACGTCGAGTCCGTGCTCGGGTCAGGATCGACGTTCCGGCTGAAGATACCAATCCGGGTGAATGAGGACGCGAGGGCGGCATGAGCAAACGAATCCTGATGGTGGAAGACACCGAGGACAACCGCCAGATCATCCGCGATCTCATCGCCACCACCGAATACGAACTGATCGAGGCGGCGGACGGCGCCGCCGGCATCGCTGCAGCGGGAGCGCACAGGCCAGACCTGATCCTTATGGACATTCAGCTCCCGGTGATCGACGGGTATGAAGCGGCCCGTCGCATCAAGGCTGACCAAACGGTGCGGCACATCCCGATCATCGCCGTCACCTCCTACGCGCTGTCGGGTGATGAGGCGAAAGCCCTTGCTGCAGGCTGCGATGGCTACATTGCCAAGCCCTTCAGTCCGCGCGAGCTGCTCGCAATGGTTCGGCAGTTCCTTTCCTGAAGGAGACAAGGTCTTGCATGATCCGCCCCGCATTCTCGCGGTCGACGATACTCCGGAAAACCTCGAGATCCTGCGCATGCGCCTCGAGGCGAATGGCTACGAAGTGGCGACCGCCGCCGATGGTGAAGAGGGGTTTGCAAAAGCTCGCGAACTCACGCCGGATCTGATCCTGCTCGACATCATGATGCCGAAGCTGGACGGTATCAGCGTGGTTCGCCTGCTCAAGCAGGACATCTCTCTGCAGTTGATTCCGGTCATCCTCGTCACCGCGAAGGCCGATACGCGTGATGTTGTCGAGGGGCTGGACGCCGGGGGTGACGACTACCTGACAAAGCCCTTCGAGCACAGGGCGCTGTTGGCGCGGGTGCGCTCGATGCTGCGCCAGAAGGCGCTTCACGATACCGTCGCAAGTCAGGCCCAACTCCTCCAGGAACAAGCCGCACAGCTTTCCAATTGGAACCGCTCGCTCGAGCAGACCCTGGCGGATCAGGTGATCGAGATGGAGCGAATGGGCCGACTCCGGCGTTTCCTGCCCGAGCAAGTCGCCGACCTGATCCTTGCGGCGGGAAATGGCGACGCGCTTCTGCAAAGTCACCGTCGCGAGGTGACCGTTGTCTTTTGCGATCTACGCGGCTTTACAGCCTTCGCCGAAACTGCCGAACCCGAGGAGGTGATGGCGGTTCTTGGCGAATACCACGCCTGTCTTGGTGAACAAATCGTCCGCCACGAGGGAACTCTTGAGCGGTTCGTGGGCGACGGTATCGTCGTGGTTTTCAACGATCCACTGCCCTGCGCCGACCATACCGAGAGAGCCGTCTGCATGGCTACGGCGATGCGTGATGCGATTGACGAGCATTCGGAGCAATGGCGCAAGCGCGACCACTTGCTCGGCTTCGGAATCGGCATCGCCCGAGGCCATGCAACCATCGGGCGGATCGGTTTCGATCAGCGCGCCGACTATGCAGTGATAGGCACGGTGTCGAACCATGCCGCCCGATTGTGCGAGGAAGCCGGGCCGCGCCAGATTCTCGTCAGCCAGCGGGTCGTTGGTGCCGTCGAATCACTGGTTGAGTCCGTCGCCGTTGGCGAACTGACGCTGAAGGGTTTTCGCCGCCCGATGCCCGCCTATGAAATTGTGCGGTGGATCGGTCGGCCAAGCTAAGGATCACTGTGCCGAATGAGATAGATCGCCTCCTGCGCATCGACTGAATGGGGCAATACAAGGATACCGGCAGCTAGACCGATCAGCGATCGGATGGCCTTGAGTTCCATGGCCGTTGCTCCTTGTTTCCGCCTCGCTCGAGGGAAACACGTTAGCTCGTCGGGCACGTTACAGATAGCCGGTTGGCTTCTTTGCCAAAAGGCGCGACAGGAGTTTCCCGAAGTCCAGCCCAATCTATGACAACGTCTGGACAAGATGGCCGTAACGGATGTGCAGCGTCCGTTCGTGGCAGATATTGTTGGAACAGTCCGACGCACCGCAAGTCGGCACCGACAATAGAATCCTGTTCCATGGCAGTGCTTTGTCTGGAACCAGGATTCACCTTTAGGGTCTTCGCAGAACGCCATTCTATGCAAATGCCATCGGCAGCCGCGACGCGGACTTTTTAACAATATCGGCGCAAGTCAGACTTCTGCGAACGAGAGCGTTGGACCCAATCCAGTCGCCCCATGGGGTGGACGTTCAGCCCGGCGGGACCAAGGTCTGAAGCTGACCCATCTCGTTCGTCGGCTACGACACACCTAAACGTCTCAGAACCGGTCAAAAGCCGCTGCAAACTTACGCGCCAAACGAACGCTATCTCTTCAACTCCTTCTTCAGTTCGTTGAAGAAGCGCCAGTCGGTGCCCTGGGCCGGAGCTTCTGGGGGGTGCTCTTGAGCATCCCGAGCTCATGGAGGCGCAGGGCGTAGAAGCGCAGGGTGTCCTCAGCGCTATACTCACGCCACTGACCGTAGGGGAGCTTCTTCATGACCTGGAGGGCATGGTCATAGCGCTTAGTATAGCCCTGGTCCACCATGAACTGCGCGGACTGCTCGGGCTCGCTGGCGCAGATATCTGCCGCTTTCAAGATGGCGCGGAGGGCGCGTTTGGTGGCCACCGGATTCGTGCGGACGAACTCCCGGTTCCCAGCCAGCATGCACAGAAGTATTGCGACCAGGGCCGGTCCACGGTGCTGTCAATCACCAAATGGCCGATCTGCTGCTCCCGCATCTCCTGCGGTTCGGGGGGAAAGCCTAGGTAGGCATCGATCTTCCCCTCACTTAGGAGCCGGATGGACTCGGATCCCGGATGCGTGACGAAATTTATGTCCTTATGGAGGTCCAGGCCCACATACGCCATCATACTGGCGAGAAACACGTATCGGCTGGAATCCAGTGATGGCACGGCCACGGTCTTCCCCTTGAGGTCGCGGATCGACTGGACGCGATCGGTCCCGAACAGCTCAAAGCAGCCGACGTGAAGTCCTGCCAGGATGACGATGGGATCGCCCGCCTCCAGGCGGAGAAGGAGGGGGGCGGCGAAATGGCCATTGAGGTCGGCTTCACCTGAGGCGAGGGCCGTCTCGATGTCTGCGGTTCCCTCTTTTTGGAGGTAGTGCACCTCGGTGAACCCTTCGCTGCGCAGCAGTTCTTCGGCTACATACTAGGGGGCCTGACAGATGCTGGGAATCCGGACGAGCCGGATCCGCGTCGTCTCAGGCGGTGGCTCCGCAGCGGCTCGCCTGGGGTGCCAGCCCAGGAGCCCCGCGGTCCCCGCCAGCGTTATCCCACGCAGGAACCTCCGTCGGCTGAACCGTCCAGGGTATAGGGTATGCATGAGAACCTCCCTTCCAAATGCTGGCAGGAAACGTCACCCCCAAAACATGCCGCGTACCATAGCATAGTCCAGCCATACATTCCCGGCTTCTTCAACGGCCTGCTAGCGCCCTGAGCACGTCCGAAAAGCGGACCGAGACGCGACCTCCGCAGCGTCACCTGCAAAAGCCCGGAAAGGGGCCGCAGAACGAACATGACGTAATCGCGGGAGCGGTGGCCACCAAAGCTGTGGCGGCGATGTTCGGAGCTCTAGCCGGCTGGCTGTCCCCCGATAGGATGAAGAACGGGCTCACGATGGACACCGGGCCCAGGCATCGAACGGAGGACAGCCATGGAGCAGTATATCGGTCTCGACGTATCCATGAAAGAGACGGCAATTTCGATCCGGCAGGACGGCAAAAAGATGTGGCGGGGCAAGTGCGCGTCCGACCCGCAACTGCTCGCGGCGCTGATCCGCAAGCGCCGCACCCGATGTGCGGCGGGTGGTATTCGAGACGGGGCCGCTGTCGGTGTGGTTCTACCATGCGCTGATGGCAGAGGGGCTGCCGGTGATCTGCATCGACGCGCGGCATGCCAAGGCAGCGCTCGACATGGCCGCGAACAAGACCGATGCGAACGATGCCGATGGCCTGGCACATCTGGCCGAGGTCGGCTTCTACCGAGAGGTTCGGGTCAAAGGTTTCGACAGCATGCTGATCCGCACGCTGATCACCGCGCGGCGCCAGCTTCTCAAGATGCGTTTGCAGATATCCAACCAAATCCGCGGATTGATGAAGACGTTCGGCCTTGTCGTGCCCAAGGGCGCCGGCAGCGTGTTCGAGCGCAACGTTCACGATCTTCTGCAGGGCGAAGCAAAGCTGGCGCGCATCGTCGTGCCAATGCTTAGGGCATGGAGTGATATTCGATACCAGATAGCAGAGCTGAGCAAGCAACTGGCCGCGATGGCTCGTGAAGACCAGCACTGCCGTCTGCTCATGTCGGTGCCCGGTGTCGGCACCGTCACAGCCACCGCCTTTGCCGCGGCCGTGGAGGATCCGGCGAACTTCAGGAACTCGCGCGCCGTGGGCGCATGGGTAGGCCTGACCCCGAGACGCTACCAGTCCGGCGAAGTCGATAATGACGGCCATATCTCGCGCCGTGGCGACAATCAGTTGCGCGGACTGCTATACGAAGCGGCCGCGGTCATCCTGGAACCGGTCGATGGATACCAGCACCCTGCGAACCTGGGCGTTGGAGCTCAAAGAACGGCTCGGCTTCAAACGAGCGGCCGTGGCCCTGGCGCGCAAGCTGGCAGTGATCATGCATGCGATGCTCCGGACGGGCGAGCTGTTCGATCCGCACGGAGGAACGCCCGCCGCCGCCTGATCCTGCAGAGGCTCGACCACGACGATTTCTTCAGGCCATTCAACCAATAGCGTTCTTACAGGACGCACCGAGCCGTCCCTGCCGGGACGTGGCTGAGATCATTCCGCGAAGCGGGAAGCAACTGCTTCGTTAAGCAGATTGCGCAACGAACATAGGAAGATCTCACCTGCGAAACTCATCCTGCGGCGATCTTTGCATCGACCGCGTAGACGACCCTGTACCCGGCATACGAACGAACGAGCATGGACAGAAAGGACGACTGCCTTGCACTCACCCCCTTGACGGCCGAGCGATTAGACGACCCGCTGCGCGGGATTGACGCGTGGGGTGAGGTAGAGATCACGAACCGGACGTCGCGCTCGCATTGAGGGCGGTTCGGCAGCGGCAGAGCATCACGGGCTTCTTCAACAAGGAGCCTGACCATGCCCTATCCTGTTCTCGATGCACCTATCAGTCCACTTCGTCAGCGGCTGATCGACGACATGAACATGCGGCGTTTCTCCCGGGAGACGCAACGCAACTACCTCCGCGACATCGGACGCCTGGCGACGTTCCTCGGGCGCTCAGCAGACACAGCGAACCACCGACGACCTGCGCCGGTTCCAGATTGAGCAGCAGGACGACGGTGTTCCCGTGCCGACGATGAACAGCATCGTGTCGGCGCTGCGCTCTTCTTCACGCATACGGTCGATCGTCCCGATCTGGCGCGCAAGCTCGTTCGGCTGGCGCATCCGCGCAAGCTGCCGGTGGTGTTGAGCCGCGACGAGGTCGCCCGGCTGCTCAACGCCACCACCTGCCTCAAGCACCAGGCCGCGCTGTCGATGCAAGGTGTCGCCACGAAAATCAGCGAGACTGCAATCTGCCAAATCCGATCCACTGCGAGCATGGTCAATCCTCGTTCGGTACGATCGAGTTCTCATGGAGTTCCTCGGCAACGGATGACAAGGCCGAGCCCCGCGCGCATTGTCGCGATCAAGGAGACCCGAAGGCGGAGGCATGACGCAGCGACATTTCCACTTCCCTGCCAACCGCGGACTGCTGAAACCGGCGCAACTGCCGCCGAGCCGTCCCTTCGCCTGTAAGTCGGCCGCGTTCCTTCTGTTGCGCAGTTCTGAGTTCCCAAGCCAACGTAGAATAACGGAACGAGCCACCAGTGGAACGTAAGTTACGTGGGCGGCGATGGATTCCGAAGACGTTCGTGAACATAGAGATTTCGCTACTTCGATCCGGACGCTAATGACAGGGCTAGCGCGGAAAGGCTCAAAGGGGTCAGCTACGACATTGGACCTTGAAAGTTGAACGGCCGCATCGTCCTTCCCTGCATCACAAGCGGACCTATTGCTCCGGCCCATCCCGTTACACCGCTTTTCCGATCCAGTGCAGCACTCCGAGTGCCACGCGAAAGGTGCGTTCCGTCCCGGCAGTAGATCAGCGGAGGGCGCCCATCGAGCCTTCCACCCACCGGTTGCCTCACGACACGCGCGGCGGATGGCCGAAGAGCTTCCTGGCTTCAACGTCCAGCTTCAACCGCCACTCCGTGGCGGCGCGTTTCGCGCGACGCGACTGCGCGAACTCCCTCAGGGCCTCTTCAGCCAGCTCAAGGTCGAGAGGTTTCTCTCGGCGAGGTCGAGCGGAAGGAGCCCACCTTGATCGGCAAGGGCGTGCGGAGGAAATAGTCAAGGTCTGGCCAGGTCTCGGACCGAACCGTGAAGCAGCCTGTTCCTCCGATCAGATGCTCGCGCACGCCGAGGGCGCTCAGCGCGGCAAGATCCTTGATGCGGAGTTTCTCTTCGCTGGCGCTCCGGCGGCTTCGATCATACGCCTCGATCTTGAGCCTTGCGATGGAGGCCAATCGTTTGGCCGCGGCGTCGGCGTCCTGTCGTTCGCGGAGACGCATTTTCTTTAATGCGCGTTGAATCCGCGCATTGAACAGCCAGATCCGCGGCGCGCCCGAGAGGACGGCCTGTCGCACTTCTTCGGGTAGCCCGTTGAGGGACTGAGGACATGTCGATCTCGAGCAATTATTTCGGTACATAGCGCTGCACGCTGAACATTCAGTTCAGATTCAGCCTTCCGATATGGCTATGAGCTACGTATCAACCTCGAATGCTCTGTTGTTCCTGCATGCCATAGGCCCCGACTTAGCAGCGCGCATTTGCCCCCGTTCCTCGCCGGAGGAGAGCCCCCTGAATGGCCTTCCGCCACTTCGGTCCCCTCTCAGTCCACTTCAGGAGTTCCTCGGCGGCACCCTCCACATTGTTGCAGCCGTAGGTGGCCTCAGGCCGGTCGGTTTTGACGTACACCGGAGGGGAGAACCTATGGAGTGCCATGACACCTCCTCCTACGGGGAGAGATACATCTTGGCTTCCTTAGCGGCAGCCTCAAAGGCCTTTCGTACCACCTGAGGGTCAATCGGATCGCCCTCTAGGTGTGACAGGCAGAGGTTCACCGCCTTGTGCCAGCGAGGTCCTCTCCGGGTCCACCTCTTGAGCTGCTCAAGGGCTACCCTCGCATTGTCGCAGCCATGCCTGTCGCCGGTTTCAGTCTTCACGAATACCGGAGGGACGAACCAATGGGTTGCCATGAGGGATAAGTAGGGCGGCACGAACCCGCCGACCATCCGAATCATGATAGGTCATGCTCGGTCCGTTCTCGGCAGGGAGCGCGCAACAAACCGAAGGTGTTCATAGAGAACGGCCTCGTCGAACTCGCCGTCCGAGAAGAGTGCCATTGCGCTCACGCTCAGGCGCTCCGCCTGCTCGCTTCCTACTGGAATGCCTTGCTCGGTGCATACACGATCAAAGACCTGCGCTTCAACAGAATCAAGTCGCCAGGATAGGCAGTACCACTAGTTGAGCTGCTGCTGGTCATAGGCTGTCACCATTGCTGCGGACGCGCGGTGGGCTCCCCTGCCAGAGCCGAATGCCCTAGCCCCTAACCTTCAAATCGCGCGGCCCAGAGCAGATGAAACTACAGCCGCCTGTGCTGCCGGCAGTTCGAACAGCATGGGCAGGTGGCGACACTCGGCTTCGTCCACGATCAGCGCCTCAATAGTCGCGATGGAAAGATGGCTTCTGAGGCGCAGCCGGACAACCGCCGCCAGTTTGTGAACGGGCACTGGCACCGCCCCAGCGTGATGGTCTAGCAGACTATTGATCTCAGCAACTACCTTTGGATCGACGGCGTGGGGCAATGGCAGCATGAGAGCGCTCCTTTCGGAAGTAACTCTAAGCCGATCGGGCCGATGTGTCTGGCCGCGTACGTTTTTAACCAAATGTCGCGGACATCATTGGAGGTCAGTCCACGGTCGTTATCGGTCTGCGTGATTTAGAGCGGCAAGAGCCTGCTGACCAACCCAGTTGCAGCCCCCGCTGATAAGGAACAACGCAGGCCCTCGCGGGGTTAGAACTTGCAGCGGTCGAGTCTTCGTGGATGCAGCCGCTGCGGGGGGTCCGTCGCCTGTCCCTCACCGGCGGCGGGCTCCTTTCGCGAAGGCGGTGTTGGTCAGAGACACATAGAACCTTATACCGCAAAACAATTTAGCTATTTGTCGTTGGGGGAATTAACGTCCCCTCCTCCATCGCGGCAGCCAGGAATGCTTTGCGGGCCTCCTCGGGTTCCATCTCGTCGAATATCACGGCCATGCAAACGCGCACCGCGAGGTCCCAGCAAGGGCCACGCTTGGTCCACTTCATCAGCTCCTCGCCGGCTGTCTCGGCGTTGTTGACGTTGCGAATGATCCCGGGACGCTCGGTCTTGACGGGGACCGGAGGATTGAACCAGTGGAGAGCCATACGTCACTCTTTGTCGGCCCGATCAAGTTCCTCCAGCAAATACCTTTGCTCAGCCGGCAGCTCCCGTTCTACAGGCAGATTTAGCAGGTTGCGAAGGTAATTGCGGATTACCTCTGAGGTGATCCACCGCCGCACAACTTCGGCAATAACCTTCTGTTTGGCTTTATCGATTTCAGCCATGTTCGGGCCTGCATGCTTAAAAGGACCGAACTGCACCGCGAGCGGATTTGTTCCTGCTAATTACGAAGATCAAGCAGGACGGCGCGCCCCCTCTCGCGGGGCCACAATGAGCAAAATTCCTGGAATGCTGGGGGGGAACGTTAGGCGGATTAGTGAGGCGCGTGGCTGAGAGCTACTCCCGGCCGTCGAAACACACGAACAGGCCAGTGGCGGAAGCTACCTCAAGGATAGCCTCAGTTAGCTCTTCGTCAGATGCCCGCAGATTAGGCGCAGTCACGCGGACTCGTTCTATTGCAAGCCTTGATCGAGACAATGTCTCCGCGAGCCGCCCCGTTCAGGAGTGCAGCAATAGCCTGACGTATTGGACTGACAATTTCAACGACACTCATCCGACCATCCCCGAGGGGCACGCCGAAGAGACGACAGTCCCTGACCGACATCAACAGGATGTAAGAACCGTACAATGCTCGGGCCGTAACCGTCAGGAATGTTTGGTAGAAATTTCTGAGCGGGGGATCGGATAACCCGCTCGCGCGAAGACCCCCGTGCCCCCTCTTGATCCACGCAATGCGGCGCGTTTGGGCTGCCCCATGTCACAGCTGTGCCACAGGCTAGGCCTATGGATCGATGATCCTGTTTGCCATGTGAAGGGGATTGGAGGGGCGCTTAGAGGGGCATGGAAGGGCATTCCGGGCTGGAATGTTTATTCGCTTATCTCACAATCGGTGCTTTTGTCCCCGTCGCACAATCAGGACACGCTAAGCCGATCCTGCAGGGTCACGTCGAGTTGATCGATCTTTAACTCCGCGCGTATAGGTTGCGCAGGCGGTTCCCGCTATGGGGCATCGGATGGATTTCGATTGGGTCGCGGCGTTCGTCGCAGGATTGTCCGGCATGATGGCGATGGTTGGTTTCTATCGTTGGAACGTTGGCGACCGTGCCGGCACGTGGTCTTGCCTGCTCTGGGCGCTCTTCGGCGCGCTCGCGTTGATCCTTCGGCGGCAGCATTAAGACACGCTGCCATATCGTCCGCTATCACCAGCAATGGACTTCAGTGCGTCCTCTGCTGCCGGTTCCAGCGGCACGCCGGCGACATTTCTGAGCATCAATGCAGCGCACGCAAGATGATCTGCTGATCCGCACGCGAAATGTACGCAATGCGATCGGCCGCGCTTTCAAGCTGTTCGGCAATAGATTGACGCGTCCTCGCATTAGTTCGCTTGCCTGAGGCAGGGTCTTAGGCCGGCACCTTCTTGGTGGGCATTTTTGCGCCCGCCTTGCGACCAAGTCCGATTGACTTCGCCAACTCTGACCGTTGTGCAGCGTAGCTTGGTGCCACCATAGGATAGTCCCGCGCCAACCCCCATTTTGCTCGATACTCGTCAGGCGTCATGCCAAGTAGGCCCAAGTGCCGTTTCATCGACTTGAACTTGCGCCCGTTTTCCAACGAAATGATGTGGTCTGGAAACACAGACTTTTTGGGATTGACCGCCGGGGTCTGTGTTGGCTGCTCAACTACAGCTGGCTTGACTAAGCGAACGAGAGCGGAATTCACCGAAGAAATAAGATCGGCCAGGCCTGCTACGGGCACTGAGTTATTTTGGACAAACGCCGCGACAATATCCGCGGTCAATTCCATCAATTCCGCGTTCTGGCGATTCTTCTCTTCGGTCATTCATCAACCCCTATTGCAAGTCCGCTTTCGTATGGGGGAAAGTCGGATCGCGCAAGAAGCAGGGCCACAGAACGGAAACTTGGGACTATCGGCCGGCCGCTGCGGTTTAAGGCAGAGTCTTGAAAACTTCCGCACCTGGAACCGTACACGCCTACATTGCTAGACGGCACCCCTCCGTTCCGGCAAAGCTGCGAATCGCGGGGCCACTGGCAATCCGCAGGTCGGCGGGTTCAGGCAATGCTCATTGAAAGATGGGCCGCCGACTTTCCTTTTTGGCTGTAAAGCTCGGCGAGTTGTCGCTCTCTATTGCCGTCACAAATTGATCGGCGGAAAGTGGCGACGCGGATGGCTGTCATACGCGCCATTCGGACGGGACCGTGTCGTCAGTGCCTTCCTTTTGTGTCGGAGCAGAACACTTGTCTTTGGGTAATCACCTGTCATCATCCCTCACCAAGGATGAAGCAGAAAAGGGTGTTCGCTACTGTGCACAAAATGGGCTGAAGAGCGTGGGCTTCCTAATCAGCCGGAGAATCCAATCTTTTCCGATTTCTTTTCTTGGCTTGAGCAGAAGTCGCCAGGCCACTTAAAATTCCGAAGCAGTACTTCGGTGCGGGACGACGTCGAGCGATGGTTCATTGACGAATTCAGGCAAGGTTGGCGCTATTAGCAGGTGATTTGCCGTGCTCCGGGCCACCTTCCGCGATCACGCCATCTCGAACGCCAAGGGCCCGGAACTATCAGAACGGCCAAAAGCCGGCCAAAAAAGCCAGCATTTCGCTGCCCCACTGCATGAACCTTTGGTACCAGCCAGACACCGTTTCATAAGCAACCTGCAGTGCGCCCAGGAAGAAAACGAAACAGATGACGATAGCAAATACCTTGCCAAACCCCTCGTCACCCTTCGGGTCGCTGCTCTGGTAAACGTAATCCCGTCGATTAACCATGGTCCTCTAACGTCCGGCGGTCATCGACCAAATCGAGGTAGGATGCGGAAATCCGCATTCATGGAAGGCCGACGGACCTTTTCCACGAGCTGAACCCGCAAAACCAATGCGCCGCCGTTGAGTTCCACACTGCACTCTTATGTAACAGACCCAAGGTCGATTGACGGTCCTCTCCCAGGTCCACCCGGTTCCGAACCGGCACAACGCGCCAGGAGCTGACGTTAGCCCGGGCAATTGGATTGTGGGCGTTTTGGTGCAGCGCGGACGCAGCTCGTCCGCACCTGCCCACAAAAGGCGACGCATTCTTAGGCGGTCCGATTGACATTTTCAGTATGTGCGTTTGACTGCCTCGATGGATCATCTGCAGGGCGGCAAGAAGATCGCTTCATGGCTGCAAGGCTTGGGCCTTGAGCAGTATGCCGACGCATGCATTGACAACGACATTGATCCGGCAATTCTGCGTAAGCTCTCCGACGATGACCTTCGGGAGCTTGGCGTAAATCTGTTGGTCACCGGAAAAAGATCCTGACCCCCATCGCTGAGCTCTCGCATCAGGCGGACCAACCACTCCCGGCGAGCGAAGAGGCTAAGCGGAAAGCTCACCACGGTGCAGCGCCAAAGCGCGAAGCGAATGAGGCCGAAAGGCGGCACCTCACGGTCATGTTCGTCGACCTCGCGGGATCGACCGCCCTGGCGTCGACGCTCGATCCCGAGGACTTACGCTCCGTCATAATCGCGTATCAATCGCTGGTCGCCGCAGAGGTCGCCCGCTATGACGGCTATGTCGCCAAATACATGGGCGACGGCATCCTTTGCTACTTCGGCTGGCCACACGCCACGAGGAGGATGCCGAGCGGGCAGTCCGCTCTGGACGCTCCATAGTGACAGCTGTCGCTAACTTGCGTACTCCCGCGCAAGTGCCGCTCGCCGCCAGAGCGGGCATTGCCACGGGACTGTGTGTCGTCGGAGACGTTATCGGAACGGGGTCCGCACGATAAGAAGCCGTTGTTGGCGAAACTCCCAATCTCGCCGCCCGGCTACAAGCCCTGGCCCAGCCAGGGTGTGTTGTGATCTCCGACAGCACCAGAAAGTTGCTCGGCGAAGTATTCGCGGTCGAGAGCCTGGGTCCGCTAGAACTGAAGGGAATTTCAGTCCCTGTCTCACCGTTTGTGGTGATTGGGGAACGGGCCGTCGAGATACGCTATGACGCGCGCCTCTCGAGCGCGCCTCAACTCATGATCGGAAGAGACCTCGAACTCGGCCTCGCTCTTGAACGTTGGGGCCAAGCGAAGAGAGGTGAAGGACAGCTCGTCCTGCTTAGCGGCGAGGCAGGCATCGGCAAATCTCGCATCACCCGTGCCTTGATAGACACAGTCTCTCAAGAGAACCCTGCGCGGGTCAGCTATCAGTGCTCCCCGTACTACTCCCGCTCGCCGCTCTATCCTGCTGTTCAGCACCTTCGCCTGGCTATCGGTATTGAAGAAGCCGACGACGATGGCGAGAAGCTCAGAAAGCTCCAGCGCACCAAAGGCCCAGCGAATCCGTTGCTGCCCATATTTGCCTCCCTGATCGATCTTAAATGCTACGAGAGCGATGCTCTGGCGGGTCTAAATCCGCAGCAACTGCGAGCGCGCACGCTTGACGGATTAGTGGATGACATCCTTGGCGCTGCAGCAAGGCGGCCTTTGCTGTTCGTGATCGAGGACATCCACTGGATTGATGCGACAACGCTCGAATTGTTGGATCAATGCGTCGACCGGATTCAGAACGCTCGGGTCATGATGATGGTGACCACAAGACCCAGCTTCGAACACGGTTTTGGCGGACATCCCATAGTGACCAAATTGGCGCTTGATCGCCTTGGCCGTGAACAGACCACGGCTTTTATCGAGAAGCTCGGTGGCGATATTCGATTACCACCCACCATTGTAAACAAGATTATCGCCACGACTGATGGTGTGCCGTTGTTCATCGAAGAGCTGACAAAGAGTGTTCTCGAAACCCACCAATTCGATCGCGTCGCCGTCTTCGAGGAAGACCATGCCAGGTCGGCAGATCTCGACATTCCGCTAACGCTGCACGATTCGCTGATGGCTCGCCTCGACCGATTGCAGCCGGTCAAGGAAGTTGCGCAAATGGCGGCATGCATCGGCCGCGAATTCCGCCAGGACCTCCTTGGATCGGTCACGCGGCTCAGTGCTGTCGAGTTGGAAGAGGCACTCGATAAGCTTGTGGATGCCGAGCTCGTCTTCCGCCGCGGAAGGGGGTCGGACGCACGATATACGTTCAAGCACGCGCTCGTTCGCGATGCTGCCTATCACAGCATGTTAAAGTCGGTGCGCCAGGACATACGCAGCAGGCTGGCGGACAAACTCGGCTTGGAGTTGACGGTCGAACCGGAGCTGGTTGCTCATCACATCATAGCGGCAAGGCGGTATCGCGAGGCAGCTGAATGCTTCCTCCAAGCTGGTCGCGCCGCCGCCGCGCGATCTGCCAATGCGGAGGCAGTCGCGCATTCACGAGCGCCCTGGACGCTTTAGAAGAAGTCACTCACTCGGGCGATGCAAATGAGCTTGAACTCGGAATCCGGATTGAAGTGGGCGTCCCGCTGAACGCGTCGGCTGGATATGCGTCGGAGAAAGTTGAAGCGAACTTTCTTCGCGCCGAAGAGCTTTGTATATCCACGGGCCTCAGTTCCAACCTCTTTTTTGTCCGGCGTTCCCTTTGGAACTTCTACCTTGACCGGCCTGACCTTCACCGGAGCCGAAACCTGGCCAAGCAACTCCTTGCCGAAACCTCGGGCGGAGAAAACGTTGAGGAAACGACGTTGGCACATCGGGCGCTCGCCACGTCCTATTTCTATCTCGGCGCCCTTGGGGATGCTGCACGGGAAGCCGAGGCTGGAATCAATGCCTGGGCGACCTCCGATAGGGATTTCGATGTCGTAAGATATGGAGAGGACGGCCCCTCGATTTGTCGCAGCTATCTAGGCATCGCGCAGGTCCTGGGAGGGCGGGTCGATACCGGGCTCGCCAATTGCGCGTCAAGCGTTGAATCCGCGGAGCGGCTCGATCATCCGCTCAATCTGGCATTTATCCTCATGAACCTCGCTCTTGCCCGACGTCTCCGCAATGAGCCGGCCGAGTGCCGTGCGATCGCTGAACGGATGCTCATTTTAGCTGACGACCGCAGACTGGCATCCTGGTCCGGCGGTGCTCGCACTCTGCTCGGCTGGGCCATCGGCAGCGACCTGCCCGACGAAGGGCTCAGAATGCTGCGAGATGCATTAACCGATGGCGCTCGACTGGCTCGGAGCTGCACTTGCCACACTTCTATTCGTCGATGGCGGACATTTGCCTCCAGCATCGATGGATCGATGAGGGTCTCATGGCGATCGAGAATGCTGTCGAGGCGATGGACAAGACCGACGAGAGATGGGCGCAGGCTGAAGTCGAACGTATTCAGGGTTGCTTGGTCGCCAAGGTGGATGTGACCCGAGGGATGGAAGTCCTAACCAAAGCCTGTGATACTGCGATAAGCCAGGGCGCGCGTTGGTTGGCGGTTCGTGCTGCAACCGAGTTGGTCAAGCTCTCAAAAGGTTCGGGCCAGGAGCTCCGAGCTGAATGGCGGAGTCAGCTTCGGATTAGCGAGATCGCTGACGGCTTAGAAACCTCGGTCATCCGCGAAGCTGCTGCCATTCTCTAGGTCACCGCACATCGATAGGTTACCTAGCAGGTCCTGGGCCGACGAGCGGGCCGAGCTAAGCTGCCATCTAAGGTCAAAACCGAATTGGAGCGCCTGGGCGATTGTCCGGAGATCTGTACGCATCCGGTGAAGACCGCAGACGTGCGCATCCGGCCATCCGGCGGCCAGGAGGACCTGAGCACCGCGGTGCTGGTCAAGCTTTCGATGGGGAGATGCGATGATATTCTTCGAGGAGGAGTTTGACCTCCTCGATGCCTTCATCGGTGAAGGCCAAGATCCCGTCGTCATCGTTGGGCCGTAGACCCAGATGACGCCGTCCTCGGGCTCGAGACCGAGGGTCAGGTCCTGGATGAGCGCTTCGCTGACGCCGAGGTCCCTGGCGACACGATCGACGGTGTAGACGTGATGCACCTTATTGCGCTGCATGATCAGGCCGCAGCTGGTTGGGTCCGCAATTTTGCGGATCTCCAATTCCACGGCAGCAAATCATCGATCCGATGGGCCGGATAGGCGGGCAGAATGAACAGCGGCATCAGCGCCGCGGCGCCGGCGCCGACCTGGTCGGCGAGCGTTTCATGCTGTGCTGCTAACTTCGCTCGTAAGGACGACCTTAAGAGCGCAGCCTCGCTACCGTGCGATCCTCTCGCAAGGCGGCCTTCGCCGGAAATGCCGCCGCCAGTATCCGGCACTGATCGCTTAGGCCATCGCTCAAGGAAGCGCTAGTTCGGGCAACACTCTGCCGTGCCATGCTCGCGCAAGGCGGCCCTCGCCGGCCCTCGCCGGAGGCGTACCGACTGTTCGACGACGTCGAAGAGCTGCGCTGGCAGGGCTCGACCAAAGCGTTCGAGACGTGCGTGTTCCAACTAACTGACACCCGGCTCCTCTCACGTGCGCTTAAGGCTCGCCGTGACTGACTAGCGAGGCGAGGTCTGGAAGCGGCCTTTGGAAGGCCAGCGCCGATTCCCCAATCGCACAGGGGCACCGTACGCGCGGCAACAGTCTTGAAGAACACACAGCCAAATGTTCCGGCGGGGGGCAGGCGCTCACGCAGCATCTGAGTTGTCGGTGGCGTTCAATGGCATACTAGCATCACACCGACGACCTAGATGCAAGAATGGTCGCGTCCGGGTCGTGCCCCGCTGAGTGGTATAGCTCGGCGGTGACGAAGCCGCTCGTGGGCGCGCCCTCAATAGGAGGAGCGGCATCTGAACCCTGCTTTGTCTTTCCGGTAATGGGGAGGATAACCTCACATTGCTCGATAGGCCTGTTTGAAAGATGACGCCTCTAACACCGTCTTCGGCGCCAAGCGAAGTTGCGGCAGATGCACAGTAAGGCACTACATTCGCTCGTCCAAACGTGACTGCTTGTTGGCGGCATCGGCCGATCCGCCCAGCGTGTCCGCGACCGTGGCACCTCGCGCACCCATCGGTTGCTGCGCACCTGTGGTGGTGTCCTTGAGTGTCTGATGCTCCATCTCAGCATTCAGCTCCGCACCTACAATCAGGATAATCACGGAGATCCAGGTCCACATCATCAAGCCGATGACCGCCCCCAGGGCTCCGTAGGTCGCGTTGTAGTTAGCGAAGTTCTCAAGATAAAACGAGAAACCCACCGAGACTGCGATCCAAACCACAGCCGAGAGGAATGCCCCCCATGTGGCCCATCGCCACTTTGCCTTTTCGCGGCTGGGGCCGTAGCGGTAGATCAGCGTAATTCCGATTCCGACCATGATCAGCAAAACCGGCCACCGCAAGATCCGCACAAGGGTTCCCGTCCAGCCGCCTAGGTTCAGCAGCGCAAGCATTGCGGGTACGATCCCGACCGAGATGATAAAGCCGATGCCAATGAGGATGGCGCCAAGGGTGAACCCCAAGGCCAGGAGATTCAGATGGATAAAACCGCGCTTTTCAGTCTCCTCGTAAGCGATGTTCATTGCTTCAAACAGCGTCTTGATGCCGCTGTTGGCGCTCCACAGTGCGACGGCAAGACCCAAGATAAAGCCAAAGCTGAGCGTGCCAGTGTTCTGAGCAGCCAATGAGTTAAGTTGCGATCTGATAAGGTCCAAACCGCCCGAAGGCAGTATGCCGCCAAGGAATGAAATGTGCTCGGCGACCGTCTGAGGATCGGCGACGAAGCCGTAAATGGACACGAAGGCGGCAAGCGCTGGAAACAGGGCAAGAAGCAGGTAGAACGTGGCTCCGGCCGCGATCAGCATGACACGGTCCTCCGTTACCTCAGCGAACACCCGCCACAGCACATCCCTCCAGCCGCGGCCGGAAATCTGCGATGGCCGCTCGGCATTGCGTCCGCGGCCCTCCTGTCCAGCGCGCCGCTCCAGTTGCACTTGGTTTTCGTCGCAATCCTCGGCTTTGTTCTTTGACATAACAGCAGTCCGTCGCATCTTCTTCGACCGCAAACGTATAATCGCGCCAAAGGATGCAGGGGCAGATCTACGTTCATAAATAAACGTTCGTCAGTTGCAGAATACCGGCCAGCTAACAACGACATTGCCCCGCCTTTGACTCACGACCGCTTCCGAGGGCCGGAGTGGGGCCGTCCGGTCTCGCCTCGTGGGCTATCTGACGACATCGTTCCACGATGGGCCAGTGAGCGCGATGCCCGGAAGTGCCTGGACCTGATGCTGTCCGAAGGGTACCGGGCGCTCTGGCCAGAGGTGGTGCTCACCAGGACCGCCGAGACCAGCTTCGCGAACAGCAAGACCGGTACACGGGAAGGTGTCGCGTTCGGGTCGCTGACCTCGCAACCCTGCGATCGCCTTTCATTAACGATCTGCACTCGAGCGAGCCAGCGGAAAGCGCTGCCGATCGGCTGGCGACAACACGTAAATTCAGGGAAGGTGCCCAGAACCGGCTCAACGATCAGGAGAAATCCGCGATCGTGGTTACCATGGAGCGCCTGCACCAGGAGGATGTCTCCGGCTTTATCGAGCAGATTGGGATGGATTACATCCATTCATGCTGCCGATGGAGTGCGAGCACAGCCGAGATGCTCAAGCCGCTGCTGAAGCGGCGGACTGAAGTCAGCGGTCAACCGACCGTCGCTCGACCTGTTGGCCGCCGCAGAGCGGTGGCGAAAGGAACAAGAAGAGACTGGTCCAGTTAGAGCCATGGATGCGTCGATACAAATGAAACAGGAGATGAAAATGGCGACGAAGAAAGGCTCTCAGGGCAGCTCCAAGGGTTTGGAAGACCTTTTCTATGATGGTCTGAAAGACATCTACTACGCCGAACGCAAGATTTTGACGGCGCTCCGGAAAATGGCAAAAGGCGCGGAGTCCGAAGAGCTGAAGGCTGCGTTCGAAAAACATCGTGGCGAGACGGAAGGTCAAATCGAGCGCCTGCAGCAAGTTTTCGACGCGTTTGGGAAGAGAGCCCAAGGGAAGACGTGCCCGGCGATCGACGGCATCCTCGAAGAAGGACAGGAGATTTTGGACGAATTCGAGGAGGCTCCGGCATTGGACGCGGGTCTCGTAGCTGCAGCCCAGTCCGTCGAACATTATGAAATTGCGCGCTACGGGACTCTTGTCACATGGGCCGGGTTACTTGGTCTGAAAGAGGCCGTCCCGCTACTCGAACAGACGCTCAAGGAAGAAAAAGCAACCGATGAGGCGCTCACCCGACTAGGCGAAACAGGCGTCAACGAACGGGCGATGCAAGAGGCCGCATAAGTTCGGATCGAATCGACGCGACCGCGGCCCCCGGGCAGAGGGATAGGAGCTTGGTTGAATTCACCAATCCAGGCGCGCATCTACACCGCAGCCGCCGAGCCGTCGACGTGGTGGTGGCCGACCGATTTCGACTAGGCGACCGGAACTGACAATGGGCGACTGCCGAATGCGATTACTCGCGCACGCCTTGGGCGACGGGATGTTAGTATGAACGAGACTCCCGCCCGGCGGCCCACGGCAGACCCTTCGTGGTTCGACAGCTTTTTCATGGCCGGTTTCGAGTGTTCCTCCCATCGGCGCGCCGACGGGGCTCGTCTTGATCTGATCCGCGCGACCTCACATGATATTCATGCACACAGCGACTATCGTCGGTGTGCGGAGCTTGGGCTTCGCACGATCCGCGACGGCTTGCGCTGGCACCTGATTGAAACAGCGCCCGGAGTCTTTGACTGGTCGAGTTGGATGTCGGCGATTGAGGCAGCCCAAGCGGCAGGGGTGCAGATCATCTGGGATATCTTCCACTATGGCTCGCCTGACCACGTCGACCAAGGTGGCCCTGGCTTTATCGAGGCCTATGCTCGTTTTGCCGCGGATGCTGTTCGGGTTCATCGGACCGTCACCGGCGTGACTCCGCTGGTATGCCCGATCAACGAGATTTCGTTTTTTGCATGGGCGGTGGAAGTCGGTTATTTCCCGCGCGTCGGGCCGAACAAGCGTGGATGGTTCAAACGACATCTTGTCAGGGCAGCGGTCGCCGGCGTGAGGGCGATGCGGGAGGCCGAACCCGGCTGCAGGTTCATCTGGGCTGAACCGCTGATCCATATTGCTCCTCGTGACGGTAGTCGCCCCGAACGGGGGCGCGCCGAAAATGCTCGTCAGGGGCAGTTCGAGGCGTATGACATGCTGATGGGGCGCGTGGAGCCGGAGTTGGGCGGCAGCGAGGACGTTGTGGACGTCATCGGCCTCAACTTCTATCCGCACAACCAATGGTACTTGAATGGCCCAACGATACCGATGGGGCATCACGAATACCGTGCACTTTCGGAAATGCTGGTCGAGGTCGCCGAGCGATACAAGAAGCCGATGTTCATCGCCGAGACGGGCGCCGAAGGTTCAGGCCGGCCAGCCTGGCTTCACTACGTTTGCGACGAGGTGCGCGATGCGACGAGCCTAGGTGCACCTGCTCAGGGTATATGCCTGTACCCGGTGACGGCCTACCCAGGTTGGGACAATTCGCGCCACGCCGAAGTCGGCTTGTTCTCCACCGTTCATGCGGACGGCTCGCGCACTGTTCGCAAGCCACTTGCGGACGAGTTGGAGCGCCAGCGCCGATTATTCGAGGTCTTTGAAAAGGAACCACCAAGCGCGGCATAGTCCCGCCGATCGGAACAGTGCGCCGCGCTTCAGCTGCATTAACAACACGACATAACTAAAACTGTCGCCGAAAGATCCTGGCTTGCTTGGCCGCGGTGATGAGAGCCCGGGCGCGTGACCTTGGCGGCTTTCGCCGAGCATGACGGCTAGGCACGACTCGATTGCTGCGAGCCGCGACTTGCATGCCGAGTTCGGCCAATCGGCCGCGTCCGTGGCCGACACAACAACCCAACGTAGGGTCGCTCGAATGCCGCTCAACTGTGTGATGTTCACTCGGCCGCCTCGCGCTGCACCGTCGGGGGCACAATCACGGTTGCCGGCAGGCTCCTCTGAATGCGCGCGAACGTTGCCAATGCCTGGCCGACGACCTGATCCATATTGTAATAACGATATGTCGCCAGACGTCCGACGAACCAGACCTCCGGGCACGCCGCGGCCAAGGCTTCGTATCGTTTGTACAAAGCCTCATTTTCGGCCCGCGGCACCGGGTAATAAGGATCTCCGACGTCCGTGGGGTATTCGTAGGTGATGCTGGTCTTCGGACTCCGCTGACCGGTCAGATGCTTGTACTCGGTGATCCGTGTGTATTTTTCCGTCTGCGGATAGTTGACGACGGCGACCGGTTGGAACTGCTCGCAATCAAGCGTCGTGTGCTCAAAGCGCAGCGAACGGTAGGGCAAGCGACCAAGCTTCCAGTCAAAATACTCGTCGATCGGACCAGTATAGATCATCCGCTGGAAGGGGATCTTGTCGCGAATTTCGCGATAGTCCGTCTGCAGCATGATCTTGATCTTGGGCTTTTCCAGCATGCGCTGGAACATGCGCGTATACCCGCCTGCCGGCATGTTCTGGAAGCTGTCGCCAAAATAGCGATCGTCCCGATCGGTCCGGGTTGGGACTCGCGCTGTCACCGACTTGCTCAACTGGGAAGGGTCGACGCCCCACTGCTTCCTCGTGTAGCCGCGGAAGAATTTCTCGTAGAGCTCTCTGCCGACAGTGCTGACCACGACGTCCTCGGCGGTGCGGACTTCTTTGACCGTTTCGCGTCGGGAAGCGAAGAAGTCCTGCAGCTGCTCGGACGTTAACTCAAGGCCGTAAAGGCGGTTTATTGTGTCGAGATTGATCGGTATTGGCAGCAGCTTTCCATCGACCAGCGACAGCACGCGATGTTCGTAAGGTCGCCATTCGGTGAATTGCGACAGATAGTCGACGATCGATTGGGCGTTGGTGTGAAAGATGTGAGGCCCGTAACGGTGAATAAGGATTCCCGCCTCGTCGTAGCAGTCATAGGCATTGCCGCCGACGTGATTTCGTCGGTCTATGAGCAGCACGCTTTCCTGCCGTTGCGATGCGATACGCTCGGCCAGCACACTGCCGGCGAAACCGGCCCCTACGATCAACCAGTCGAACACGCTCACGCCCTCCTCAGGAATGGGACGACGCTCTTCATCGCACGGACGCGCTCGATGTGGGCAGCCATCGCGCTCCAGGTCTTCTCCCAGGACATGTCGGCGAGATAGGCGTCGGCCCTCTTCACCAGGAAATCGCGGGGGCCGGCAAGGATGCACCGAAGCTTGGCCTCGACATCCTCCGCATCGACAATCTCGACAAGGCCTTCGGCGCCGTAGGTACGTACAACGTCGACGATCGCCGTGGAAATTACCGGCAGTCCTGCCGCGAGGAACTCGGGAGTCTTGGTCGGGCTGATGTAGCGGGTCGCTTCGTTGAGCGCGAACGGCATCCAGCCGGCACTCCAATGCCGGAGATAGTTCGGCAGGTCTGTATAGGACTTGGCCCCCAGCCAATGCAGGTTGCCTGCCCAAGGAAGACTCGCCGGATCGATCTTGACGACAGGGCCGAGCATGACAAAATGCACGTCTGGCATTGCCGCAGCCGCCTGCGCGATAAGTTCAAGGTCGAGCCGTTCGTCGATGACCCCGAAGTACCCCACCCTCGGGTGAGGTATGTCGGCCTGATCGAACGGGTCCTCACCTGGCGCCCTAGCCTGATGGAAATGGGTAACGTCGATGCTGCTCGGGAAGGGAAAGATCGCCCGATGCAAGCTGCGCTTGGCCTCGTAGAGGCTCTGCCCGCCCGTGAAGACGACATCGGCACGTTGCAACAGCGCGTTTTCCAACTGCGTCAGCTCTGCGGGAGCGTCTTTGAACGCGGAGAGTTCATCCATGCAGTCGTAGACGCAGACGTCACAGGCGAGATGATCGCTGAAGCGTAGCGCCATGGGCGTGTAATACCAGGTCGTCAATCGGTCATGCGGCGTGGAGGCGAGGATCTGATCGACAAACCTGCGCTGGATCGCGTCCGCCCTGCTCGCGGAAGTACCAACTGGGATCAGCGGCGTCACTATTCTGATCTTGAGGGTAATATTGTGCACCCGCATCGAAGGGTGGCGCCTCTCATCGAAGATCGGCTCTTCGAAGTAAATTAGCTGTTGCTGTTTTGACGCCAGGGTTAGAACGTGTTGTGGTCTCTGATATACGAAGTTCCATCGGAGGTGTGAAAAGCACACTAAAATAGACGATTGTACAGGGATTTTTGGTGTTTTGGGCCGGCCAGCCGCCATTACCATGTAAATTATCCTTCGATATAGTTAGACAATGCCTCGACTAACAAAAGTTAATCGAGGCAGCTTTGACATGAAGTTCGCAGCCGTCCATATAACTTCCATCCCAGTAAGTTGTTCCACGGCTGCAAACTGTTCAGGCGAGACCAGCCGTCCGCTCCACTTGCGACGGCTCAACACAGAAGGGGCGAGCCGGCCGCCCCATTTCTCGCGTCAGGTCGGGCTCCCCAAATGTGGCCCTTTGCCACAGAGCGGTTGAAATCGTTCAATCGTTCAACAACCGTTCATGGGCGGAGTTATAAATGAGGGCTGCGAATCGATTCGGCTGAGTCACGCAGACGGTCCAAATGAAAGGGGTCCGCGAAACAATCGCGGGAATGCTTGCGAATGAAGATCGACTTTGAAACCAACGTCTTTCCACTGTTTGACCCGCAGGTTGTGGATGACCTGAAGGACCCTTGTCCCGTTTTCGACGGCACGCTCTGGCACGTCTTCGGCTCAAGCGGCACGGTCACGACCGAAAGCTGGAAGATCCTCCACGCCACGGCGCCGGATCTCTACGGGCCCTGGACAGAGCACGCGCCGACCGTCTTGCCTATAACCGGATCGGGGGTTGCAGCGCCCGGCGTCATTCATGAGTGCGGCGTCTTCCATATGTTCATCCAGACCGAATTCATGAAGTCCGGCGGACGTTGCGAGCACGCGGTGTCCAATGACGGCTTTCATTGGGTCGTGCTCAATCCGGCGATATTGTCGCTGCCCGACACCGATGAGGACGGCATCTACGATCCCCACCCCGCAATCATCGGAGGCAAGCGCTATATCGTCTATTCAGGCATGCCAAAATTCACCAGGGTGCCTCAGCCTGATGTCTATCTGGCGCGCAGCCAATCCGATTCCTGGTTCGGGCCGTGGAAACGTCTCGGCAAGATACTCGATCATCTCGACGTGCCGCATCACAATGCGCGCGAACACCCGGATTACGAATGGGGGATCGAAGGCGCGCAGCTCGTCGAGCTGCCGGACGGTCGTGTGCTTCTCAACGCCACCTGCTTCCTCCCCGAAGGTCCGCGCGGCAGCCGGCAGCGCGTCTTCTTCGCCATCGCCGATGACGTCAAGGGTCCCTACGTTTCCGTTGGCCCCGTTCTCGACCCTGGTGAGCCCGGCGAGAATGGCCATTCGACGGTGATGATCGACGGCCGGCAACTGACCTTGTTCTACCAGAGCAGGCGTGAGGCGACGAACCATCGCTGGCGGTTCGGGTTGGCAAAGTGTGACCTGGATCGGCAAATACTTTCGAGAGTTGCCTAGATGGAAAGCTCCGGCATTTTGCCGGACCGAGGATGAAACGCTCTGGCGGTTGGTGGGAGGGATCGCTTTGTACCGGTGATAGAGGGTAGTAGGTGATACGCAGCCAGTCGGCGAAGCTTGCGACGGGGCATCTATACACGTCAGGCAAGCCGGTCGCCTCATAGACGACGTTGCCAGCTGCAAGCCTGGCAATGACCTGTGATTGAGCGCAGCAACACGGCCAGTCGATTCAAGCGGTTTTGATCCTGAGCAGGATGTCCTGATCGTAATTTCCAAAGCCCTTGCCGAAAATGTTGATCCCGCCGGGGCGCTCGGCGTCCTCCTTGACACCGATACGGACGCGGATTGAATGATGGCTCTTCAGATCGAGTGCGGCGAGGCCGGTTTCGGAAATCCTGAGACCGTCGACATAGGTGCCGTCATTGGCAATTCGCCAGTTCTTCAGCTTGCCGTATTGCGAGCCCTTGAGCTTCCACCAGGAGGGCGTGAAGACGCCGCGCTTGTCGCCGAAATCCCCCGGCGACGTCCAGGTGCCGACATCGACACCATTGATCGTCAGCGTGATGTCCGAGGGCCAATCGGCGCTGGTGCCCGGCACTTCCGAGGACAGCTCTATCGCCACTTCGAGTCCGGTGATCTCGGCATTGGCGAGCTTGGCATTGTTGGGGAACTGGTATTCGACAAAACCGCGGGTGAACCACAGCAAACCGGCTTTCATGCGGTCCGGATCAAGGAAAGTATTCGGCACATCGAGCAAGCCAATGATGCCGTCCTGCGAACAAAGGCCGCAGGGCGCGGTAACCTCAAAGCCGGTGTAAAGCCCAATCGGCATCGACACTTCGATCGCATCGTTCTTGACCTTACGATAATCACCCTTGAACACGACGAGCACTTTTTCGGCGGTCGGATAGCAGATTTTCTGGTTGCCTTTCTTCGCTTTCTGGTTCTCGGTATGGATCAGGCCCGCATCCTCCAGCACCTGGATGTTGGTCGAGACGGTCGACTGCGGCAGCGACAGCACGGCGGCGATTTCGTTGACATTCATAGGCCCCTTCTCATGAAGCAGTTTCAGCATCGAGATACGCGCCAACGAGGCAAGCCCCCTGAGCACGGCAATGCCTTCCTCAGGTTCAATCACCAAAAAATTGCGACCCATGAAATTGCCAGTCTATGCTCGTGACAAAGGTTATGGCTTCGCTCATTGCAATGGCACTGAACGAAACGCTGAGCCGGTAATTTGGTTACATCAGGCGCTCGACCGATATGCACCGCAAGCCGCACCAACAAGGATGGTGCGACATGTCTAGATTTGTTTTCTGATCGTCAGCTCCTTGTAGTGCGGGGTGCTTGTCAGCCCGCGGCCTCGATTTGCAGATGACTAGATCCTTGCGGCCATAAGAGACACAGAAGCGAGACACGGAATTGGGGCCGTTCCCCTGGCCAAATTCCCAATCCGCCAGACCTCGACGTCGATGTTAGCTGGACCGCGTGGATGGATGCACAGGATGCGGTTCGCTGAATGACTACTCGCCGGGAGGTATATCATCGGATTCGCCACCCGATAGGGTCGGGACAGGGTTCTATCTTTCGCTTTGCGCATGATCTTTTCTGAAAACCGGATTCCACTTTACCGGGATCATGTGCCAGTGCCGGCCTCCCTCATGCTGGCCGCTGCAGCGACCCTGTCCACCATGGCGAGAACGGCTAGCGGCGCGGTGTGGTGGACCAGGTGGCCGGCCTGCGGGACGATATCGACAAAGGAACCAGGAATCTCCAATTGTAGTCCAAGAGCCTCGGCTTTCGCATCGAACAACCGGTCGCTGGCCCCGGCGATAATGCCGACAGGCAGCGACAGATCATCGTAGCGGGTGAAGCGGCCGCCGGCCAGTGCGGCGGCCAGCATCAATCCCGATTCGGCCGCGATCGACCGCAGTTGTGAGGGCCGGCTGGCGATCTCCTTTGCCGACGAAGCAAACGCCGCAGAGATGATGCCGGGGTGAAATATTTTGCCCATGGCGAGTGGCCAGGTGAGCCGCACAAGCAGCGGCAGCAAGGTGTGGCGGAAAACACCACCGGCGATAGGCAAGGCCGGTAGCGCCGCCAGTGCAAGGCCCAGGCGCGGCGGCGGATGGTAATAACCTGAGACAAGCACGATTCCGGCAACTGATGCTGGGTGCCTGCGCGCGAGTTGGAGAGCCACCGACGCGCCCCAGGAATGGCCCAGAACGAGATATCTGCTGATCCCAAGCTGCGCGACGGCGGCATGAATGAGATCGGCTTGCGCGGCCGCCGTCCACCATTTGCCGCGCGGCCGCGTGCTCCTGCCGAAGCCGGGCCGGTCAAAGCCGAGCACCCGGTATTTCCCGGCCGCTTCGTCGAACATGGCGCTGGTCTTGAAATCCTCGGCCGACGAGCCGTTTCCGTGTAGCAGGATCAACGGCATCCCGCTGCCCCGCTCAAGGAGGTGCAGGCGCACCCCCGCCACCCTGATAAAGCGCCCCGATGCGTGCGGGAAAAGCGCGCGTCTCGCGCGAGCGCTGTTGTACAGCGCCAGGCTGGCCAACCCGGCGCCAAGCAGGACGGCTGCTGCTGTTGTCTTGTGCGTGCTGCGGACCACTAGCGGCCGCCGCGCGCAAAGTGGACAGGCGTGACCGCTTTCGAAATGCCTTGATGCTGTTGCCGAACTGCCGCGCATGTCGGCGCGTGGCTTACCGAGTCCATCTTTGCTCTCCCTGTTTGGCTGCCCCCAACCAGCCTGATCGCCGGTTGTTCCTGGAAGAAGGCTCTGCTGGTTTCCGCTCGCCGAGCTTTGCAATGGGAACGCAGGTTAGAGCGCTTGACGCCATGCTTTGAAGGGTCTCGATGATGACCGGCGCAGCACCGTAACGACCGTTAGGCATGTCAGACAGTGGATCGGGCTGCTGGGCCGGCTCAGACAACGCGTCTCATTAGGGGCTCAATTTCTCCTCGGCTCCCGATCGTGCTCGAACTGCTCGGCCCATTCCAGGTTCAACAGCCATGGCTCCCGTCGCCCGATCCACAGCTCATAATCTGGTACAAGATTGCTCGGAGCTTGATCCAGACTGCCGATCATCACCTCGGCCTCGTCGTCCCGAAGGCTCACGAGGCGCGAACCACAGGTTGGCAGAAGCTTCGCCCGGCAAAGGTATGGAGATTACCAGTGCCTTCGTAGCTCGATCTGGGCCAAACCGCGAAGCAGACGAAGGCGCTTCCGCTCGTTCGCCTGCAGTCATGGCAGTGGCATATACCAACCCTCGTCGGCTGCCCTTTGAGCCGATGCGAGCAGCTCCGCAAAGGCAGCCACCTGTGGGAACTTGCTCGTCCATCATATCGGCACCGCTCGCATAAGGAGATCGCAGCTCTCGTCTGGATTCGGAACAGAAGACTCTCTGTCTGATTCCGGACAACAGGCGGTGCCGACCACACAGTATTGAGCTTGGCGGCGAGCGCGGCGGGGTGTGTTGCGCTTGGCTGGCAAATCCAGCCCATGTTCGAGGAACCAGAGCAGGGCCTGCCGGGCGCTGCCGAGTTCGGCCACCTTGTCGAAGACGAGAATGATGGCGTCCCGGACACGGCGATCGGGATCCTTCTCAAGTCTGTCGCCGACCTTCACTAAGCCGGCCGGGGCCGTCACAATGAGCTCGCCGCGCCAGACCGAACGGACAGCCCGGCAGCACTACGGTGGAACCTTTCAGAGCCGCCGTGATCGGACTTACCGGCCTGCCCGACGGCGATCATCGTGCCCGTTGTAGGACCGCGCGGTGGAGCTTGTCGGCGAACTTGTTCGCTTCAGAATTCCGGCGACCCGCCAACGGGCGTAATTTGAGTAAGATTGCCCCGAGAAGAGCCTGTTCAGTCTGAATTGCATCGGGTGGCGGGGCTTGAATACGCGAGGATGCGCGTTCATGCAACCTCCGCCCTTTCTTCGCGTTTAGCCGCGTTCAATCCTGGCGAGCGAGAAAATGCCGGCGTTCATTCCGATTACAATTTACCTGAATTGCAAGCCGATGGTGGTTGCATCAATATCCGATGCTGCGAAAGCTCTTGAACAACCATGGCCATACGTGGCCAAGCCGCGGCGGCTCGAAGCCGTCCGAATGATCAAGGAATGCTTGGCCGGTCATTGCAACCAACAAGCTGCGATCGATGCCTTCAAGGCGGCCGCAATCGAACAGGGACTTTTTACGCAAAGGCCTCCGAGCGTAGGCCTCACGAAATTCGACGCGGTTGTTAGAGAGGTGGTGTGAGCTCATACCGCGCTCGCCATCTGGACCGCAGGCAGGCTTCGCTGGCCATCGCTATGCCGACGGCTTCCGCGTGCTTGGCCGCCGCTGGCGGGACCTTGAGCGACCGCCTCGTGCCCGAGTCAGCTTGCCCATGATGGCTTTTGAGTAGCGCTCACGCGCCAGAGACTCCCCCCGTGCTTGGTTTCTCAATCAGCCGCCGCCGCTTCCATTCGAGCCGCGCCAAATTGGCCTTGATTTCCTCAGGCTCGGCGCGCTCCAGCCTCACGACATTGTTCCTCGTTTCCTTCAATGCAACGATAATCTCATCGAGCTTGGCATGGATGGCAGCAGTGTCGCGATAACCCTGGATCAGAACAACGCCGGTAATCACAATCCCAGCTACTAAAGCGCATAGGTGATTACGCTTGTTAGGCCGAAAGGGACCATCGCAGTGCAGGCTATCATGGCCACGATGATCAGATAAAAGCCGGGCGGCCGGGACAAAAAGTCAGCAATTACAAAGAGAAATCGGTTCATGTGAATCCCCAAACAAATGATGTAATCCGATTGGGGCTCGATTTTGGGTGCTCGTCAATGCGGTCCGAAATGCGGACGGCTCTCGCCTATGAGCCAGCGGAATGAGGCTCCTGGACTGCGCATGAACGGTTGCTGTGCAGTCGTCCTTACTTTTTCCGCTCATACGGGAACGTGGCGTTCCCATCATCCTCTCCGGATAGGACGCGAGGGTTGGCGCTAGAGACGCCGTCGTTCGTTCCCCCTTTATGGTTCTTCTCGGACTGGCCCCTGGCGTCCGCCTCTGGCGTCGGCTTGCCGGCCAGCTCTTTTTCAAAACGAGTGTTTTTTTTCGACATGGCTCTTTTCTCCATTGAGAAACGCCAACTCGATACGAGGAGCAAAGTTCCGCGGCCGGAACCAACCTCGTGCAGGTTGCTTAGTCGCCTGCTTCCGCTTTTGTACTTCGTGCCAAGAGGCGGTGATTACCCAGCAATCGAGTCGCAGGCAGGTCACGCTGCGATCACGCGCAGTCAAAGCACTTGCGGAAAAATTCCCGGCCCATGCAGAGCGAATACTCCGCCGGAACGGGCCTATGACCCTGGCGTAACGCTGATGACATTCTCTGTCCGCAGATGTCTACCGCCCCGCCGGCTTTGCTGTTCCGAAAGAAATGCCCCTCTACCTGTAAGTCGCACCAGAGTCCTGTCGCCGATGTCATTCTAACGGCGCTCATTGCCATGGGCACAAGGCACCCCTTCAGGCTGGTTAGGCTTCGCTTACCAAAAAAGATGACGTCTGAGGGAACACGGAAGCGCAGGCAAGTTCGGGGCGCAGTGGAGGAGATTGCGCCATGAACAGTATTATTTATCTCATCGGCCTCGTCGTCGTCGTGCTTGCGATCCTCTCCTTCCTCGGATTCCACTAGGAGACACCATGCAGGACCAGGACGATCAGGGCCGTCAGACGGCAAGGTGATGAGACACCAGTTCGGTCGCGGACCATGACCACGCCACGATTTGACCTGATCAGGCCGCGGCCCTCCAGCAGCTGAAGGGCGGCCCTAGGTCAACTTTATGCTGTGGTGCGGCTTTAAGGCAATCTGTTCCAGCCGTCATTCAAGCATCGCTGCCACTCTCTCAAATGGGCCAAGGCCGGCCTGATCTCGACGACCGACTGGAGCTGCCGCCCGATTTTGACCGCTCCAACGCGGAGCTTCGCCGGGATATCCGTGCATGCCATCGTCCACCGCAGCTGAAAGGCCTGTGCGGCTCGCTGGTCGTTTCGCCGCCTCAACTGGGGCGCCCGATATAGGGTTTAAAGCTGCGCGCTATCGGCAAGGCGATCTTGCAGCCGATCCCGTCAACCTTGTAAAGATCGAAGTCTGAACCCACTCACCAACGACGACACCCGCAAGATAAAGAACGGGCTTGTCGACAATGAGGTTGGCACGCTTGTTGGCTCAGACAAATCTGCAGGCGGGTTCGATCTCCCGCATTGCACGAACACCCGCGATGGCAGCCTTCACGAGATGCCGCTTGAACCAACCCACGTTTGTTCGGCCCCACGCGCGGGAAATAGCCGACCTCAACAGCCCATGCGAAAAAGGAGATTTCGTTGATGGGACACAACAGAGGCGGTGTTCCGGCGATCGAACGGTATACCCTCACGGCTTCTGCCGCGAACGAGGCATAGGCATCGATGAAATGCAGCGATCCCTGATCAACATGGTCTGGAGATCCGTAATGGAAGATGTCCCAGATAACCTGGACACCTGCCGATCGGGTCGCCTCGACCATTGGCGCCCAACTTGACCAGTCATAGGTCCCGGGAGCCGTTTCGATCAGGTGCCACCGCAGTCCGTCGCGGATGGTGCGACGGCCGAGTTCGGCGCAGCCGGTCGCCCAGGGCATGCAAATTATGCGAGGTCGCACGAATAAGATCGAGGCGAACCCCGTCCTTGCGCCGGTGCGAGGAGCACTCAAAGCCTGCCATGAAAAACTGGCGAAGCGTGAAGCTTGCGGAGCCGGAGCCTCCACCTGGTGCTCGTCCCTGCGCCCCACTTCGCTCATTCGAAGTCTCCTTTCCGCAGTCGGCTTCGAACTCGGCCGCCTTGTTAGGACCGGGAACCGCGTTGGCGAAATACCGCATCCAATCGGGCGCGCGCCATCTTCGTTGCTCAGTCCAGCTCGTCCTTGCGTGACCGGGTAATGCCGATTGGTCGAGCCTTTGTTCCTGTGGTGGACTGTCCGGAGCTGGGTGGCGAATGAGGAACAAGGAGGGGCGTGCCAAGTTCGGGGCGATATACCATCGCCGCCGATCAACTCGAGCGGCTGCTCAGCAACAAGAGAGGCACGGGATTAACATGACCGTTCAGATTCGACTTTCCGAGATCGACCACGCCAGGCGCGAGGATCGTGGCGACGGCGCTTGGAGCATCGCACCGGACTTGGGCTATTTGCGGCTAGCAATCGTCAATGTCGTGTTCTTCGGCGCACCGGGCAGCGGAGATCGGAACTGGGTGCTGATCGATACCGGGTTGCCAACGTCCCGCAGCAGCATTCTTGCGGTCGCGGAAAAGCGGTTTGGCACGAACGCACGGCCGGCCGCGATCATCCTGACCCACGGTCATTTCGACCATGTGGGAACGGTTCTAGACCTCGCGAATAAGTGGGACGTGCCTGTCTTCGCGCATCCACTCGAGCGCCCCTATTTGGCCGGAACCGCATCTTATCCGCCACCGGATCCCTGGGTCGGGGGTGGACTGATGGCGCTGCTTTCGCCGCTTTTTCCACGGGGGCCAATTGATCTTGGCAACCGTTTGGAACTCTTACCTGCCGACAGATCGATCCCCGGAATGCCCGGATGGCGATGGCTACACACACCCGGGCACGCTCCTGGGCATATCTCGCTATGGCGCGAGGAGGACCGCTCGCTGATCGTAGGGGACGCTTTCATCACCACCGGTCAGGAGTCAGTCTATGAGGTCGCCGTTCAGGATCTCGAGATGCACGGTCCGCCGCGCTACTTCACGCCGGACTGGGATGCGGCGGAAAGATCCGTGAAGCACCTGGCTGCCCTGAACCCGCAGATGATCATCAGTGGACACGGTGCGGCTGCTGAGGGAGTGGGCATGCGTCAAGCTCTTGACAGCCTGGCTGAGCGGTTCAGGGTGTTCGCCGTCCCGCCGAAATTGAAATTCGTGCGCGAGCCGGCGGCAGTCCAAGGTGGCTGAGGCTAACCGAGCCGCCGTCGTTCTGAAATATGGTCAAGTTGGGCAGACTCTATCTCTCGGGCCGGTAGAGTTACCCGTAGGGTGGCGCCCCCATAGTCGCCGACAAACTCTGACAAGCGGAACAAACCCGGAAGGCGCCGGGTTAGTTCGGCGCAGGGCGACGGCGGCCAAGCGCCCCGAAGTTCTGCGTAGGAGAAGACGTCAGATGGAAAACGAGTACCCCGAAGGACGCGTCCTCTCCGCCGGCGAGCCGACCGGCAAGAAGTTGTTCGAGCCCACACGCGTCGGCATCCGCCAAGACTTGGCTTCGATTCGCTCATGGGCCAAAACCGTGGAGGAGACCAAATGGCAAATCTGGGAAGATTGGCGATCGCGATGCTTGGCGTTCTGGCATACCAAAATCGCGACAAGCTCTGTGAATTGATTCCGGGAGCAGGGTATCTTAACCCAAACGACCCGCAACGCAGAATTCTGGCTCAGATAACGAATGGCGTGTCGAGGGCTGACCTTGGTGAGATCCTCGAACGGTTCAGGGAGGTGGGGGCAGGATCGAAGGTCGACTCGTGGGTTGGCAGCGGGCCAAACCAACCGATCGAGCCAAGGGACGTCGAAGCGGCAATGGACGAAGGTACACTCAGGTCCATTTCGATGCAGACGGGTCTTTCGCGCGAGGAGCTAATCAGAAGGATTGCGCGGGATCTACCCGAGACAGTCAACGAGATGACGCCGAATGGTGAATGGCCGCCTGAGCCGGCACAAGGCTTGGATAAGTCGACCCTGCTCGACAATGTATCCTAGGGGACACAGCTACGAATGCAGCCGGCCAAGGCGAGATCCAGGGTGGCAACTCTACACCGGGGGACGCTCCTACGCGATCGCCTTCATCCGCTCGCGAAGCTCGCGGTCATCCGGCCTGCTGGTCTCGTCGCCAACCGTCATGCGGCAACAGCCGATGGCTTTACACGCCCGCCGTTCGCTTGACCGAGGGTCCCATCAAAGGTGTAATGCTCGAAATCGGCACGGAGGACCCAGGTCTGATCGCAGAGCCGGACGGGTATATCAACGTGATGTGGCCGAAGGCCGAGGCGCTTCAAATGCCCGAGGGGCAGGAGCGGATGCGACAGATCATCGGCTGCATCGCAATCGTCGGTTTCGTTGTCCTCTTCGGGGGCTTGGCGATTCTTGACCGGAACGACGTCTCACGCGCACGGGCCAAAAAGCTCTGAGAGGTTGCCAAAGGCATTCGGCGTCATCGACGGCGAAGCGCCAGCATCGCCGCTGCCAGTCTTGCCACCGGTGAGCCAAACTGAACTGACTTTGCCTTTCATGCACGTTACTTTGCCGGACAAGGTGCGCCCGCCGCCAGCCAGTTCTCGATCGCCTGGTATGTTTCGTCCGCCGAGCTTGGCGCCGGCTCGCGAGCCGCTCCGGGGGGGCCAGCCGCAGGCAACCAATTGTGGTCGCGCACATGCAGCGTCACATACCGCAGGCTGCGCCCGCCAGGCGCAACCGCTACCTCCAGCGTGGTCTTCGAGGGCCGGATGCGCGAGATGGTGAAAGTGATCTCGGCGGCGACGGAACTCACCGGCGACGTCGACAAGGCGATCTACTGGTATCGCAATGACCCGATCGCCGACATGGCCATCGCACCGAGCTCGTCGCGGCCGGCCAGGTCGAGGCGGTTCTGGCCTTTATCCGGGATCTCGAGAATGGCGCGCGCGGGTGAGGATCACCCGCATCGGTCCAGACGAAATCTTCCATCGCTATCTGACTCCCAAATGGGCTTTCCTGCCCACCAGCGGTGCAGGCGCGGCGATGGACGGCGGTCGTTTCAACCGGTCGGGCATCGAGGCACTCTATCTGTCGCGTGCGACCCAGACGGCGCTTGATGAATACAAGCAGGGTGCCAGCATCACCCCGCCAGCCACCCTTGCCGCTTACAAGATTATGCTCGCCGAGGTGGCCGACCTTTCGCAGGGGTTCGACCCGGACATCTGGGATGGCCCGTGATTGTGCCTGGCGCCAGGTCGCTCGCACTCGACAAGAAGATTCCCGCCGTCGTGGAAGCTCCCCGATCTGGTCCATCACCGCCGGGCTTCGGGGCATCCTGTTTCCGTCGCTGCGTCACGCCGGCGGCACCAATCTGGTGATCTTTCCGGCCAATCTTGTCGACGGCGACCATGTCGCGGTTCAAGATCCCGATCAACGGTTGCCGCACGACCAGTCGTCCTGGTCGTAAACTTCCGACCGGAGCGTCGCAACGCGCCAATCCATTTAGGCCGTCTCGTCTCCAACGAAATCGACCCTTTCTTCTTCCTCTTCGCCGTCCGCTTCCCTGCTTGCCAGCCCAACCGGAATATCGCCGGCCAGCAGCTTCTCCTTCGACAACAACCCAGCATCCTCGAGCGCCTCGAAATCCGGTAGCTGGCGCAGCGTGTCGAGCCCGAACTGCGACAGAAAAGTCTTCGTCGTCACATAAGTATAGGGCGCGCCAGGTTGCGGCGAGCGCGGACCCGAAGCGATAAGATCCTGCGCGCGCAGCATGCCGATCAGGTCACGCGACACCTCCTTGCCGAAAAAGCTGGAGAGCTCGCCACGGGTGATCGGCTGGAAGTAGGCAATGCACATCAAGACAAGCGCCTCCGCCTGCGGCAATTCTTTTGCGCCCTCGCCCGCTGCCGTGCCGAAGGCTGCGTGAATGGCATCGCCAAAAACCTTTCTGGTCCGGTGCTGCCAGCCGCCGGCGACCGAGACCAGCTCATAGGGGCGGCCGGCGAGCTCGGCGCGGATGTCGTCGATGATCAGCTCAAGATTGCAGTTCTTGCCGACGACCCGCGCCAGCACCTCGCGCGGCACTGGTTCGCTGGCCGCAAAGACAACCGCTTCGACGCGGCCCATCCACTCGCGCCAGCGCAGTTCCGGCGGCAGATGTTCGAGCTCGGTATCGAGCAAGGCCGGCTGTTGGTTCGGCTTGCGGCGGGTGGACGCTTCGCTCATCCCTACAGCCCAAACAGACGAAAGGTGGTGCGGCCGGAAAGCTCGCGCACGGCCTCGAGCTGTTGCAGCCGGTCGAACAGGCGCCGCGCCGCAAACCGCGACAGGCTTTTGGTCGTCAGCGATCCGGAGAGGGCGTCGTCGTCGAGCAGTCTTTGGATCACATCGCCCGCCCCCTTTGCCCTGAGCTTCGGTGCGACGGCGATGAGCCGCTCCGCGCGCCGCGACAGCTCGGCGGCCAACCGGCAGGCGTCAGCCGCCGCTTGCGCCAGCGCCAGGCACACTGCCCGCTCAAACCCTTTTTCGCCTGGCCGGATCCGCTTGCCGCCGCCAGACTTGGACCGAAACGCCGGGCCAAAAGCGTGTGCCATCAGCAGCGGCAGCGGGCGCGGCCAGCGCAGGTTTTGCGCCAGCACGAGGTCGGCGAGCCACCAGGCAAAAAGCTCGGAGTCGGACTGCATGGCGACGACGTGGGCGGCGATTGCCGCCGCGGCGAACGGCGCCGGCCGCCCCGAGCGCGCCAGGTCGTCGATGTGTTCACAAACCGCGGCCAGCGCCTCAACGTCCCAATGGAGACCCATCTGGTCGACGATTTTTTCGAGCTGATCGGCGCTGGCAGCGGGCGGCTGCCCGGCCAACTGCCGCCAGGCGCCAAAGGTGGCGCCGGCGGGGCCCGGATCGGCTCCGGCCTGGCGCAGATGCCATGCGTCGCGCAAGGCGGTCTCGTCCTCCGAGCGCCCGGCCAGCCGCATGCTGGCGGCAGCGCATTTCAGCGCCAGCCGCTGGCGCCAGGCGCCGGCCCAGCCGGCTTGCGTGCGCGCGAGCGTCTCAAGCGCGCTCAAGGCGGCGCCGGCACAGAAGGCGGCGCCGGCGTCGGTGACGACAGCGCCGTTGGCCAGCGCCCAGGCCGGGACGACCGGCTCGAGAACGGGAATGGCGGCGGCGGGGTCGAGGCGAATCATGATTCTGGAGGGTAAAGCAGCCGTGCGCTTTTTGCGACAAACTTTGCACCAAAACGCACAGGCTGTCGTGCGCACATAACGAACGATAACGTTGCATTATCATTCGTTGTTTACGAGGCTGGGGGACCATGGTAGAATACGCCTGAAAGGTAGACTTTTGGAGTCTTTCGTGTCCCTGAACATCAAAAATCCAGCCACCGTTGCTCTCGCCGATGAACTCGCACGCCGCCAGGGTATCAGTAAGACAGCAGCCATTCATCAGGCCCTGAGCGAGCGCTTGCATCGCCTGGGCTTTGGAGAGACCGCTCAGGAGCGTTTGCTAGCAGAATTGCGCGCCATCCGAGAAAGAGTGGCACGATTGCCTGAACTGGATGGTCGCAGCGACGAGGAGATCATCGGGTATGACGAGCATGGAATCCCTAACTGATGGTGATCGATACCTCAGCCGTTGTAGCGATCCTTCGGAGCGAGCCTGAGGCACCAAGGCTGGAACGAGCGCTGGTCTCCGACCTAATCCGTCTGATCCCGGCAACCTGCGTGCTCGAGGCACGCATGGTGCTGGTCAGCAGGCGCGGCGAACACGCGTTGGCCGAGATCGATCTTTGGCTGCGCAAAATCGAGGCCGACATCATTCCTGTCGACTCCGAATTGGTTGACCTAGCGACCCAGGGTTGGCTGACCTACGGCAAGGGCCACCACCCGGCGGCGCTGAATTTTGCCGATTGCCTCTCCTATGCTTTGGCAAAGCGTGCGGACGAACCGCTGCTTTTCGTCGGCAAGGACTTCTCTCAAACGGATATCGAAGCGGCATGAGCTTGACTGACGACGCTCCAAGATCATCGGCTGCTTCCGGCGATGACGACATGCCCGACATCATCGACGTCGTCATGGAGATGGACGATGCCGACCACGGCTCGTCCCCTCCCCTTCCAGCCATCGCCAATCCCAGCCTGCCTGCGCATCTTGAGGCGCTCGCCGGCCGCGCGCGCGACTATATCGAGGCGGCGAGTTCGGCCAACACGCGCCGCGCCTACGCAGCCGACTGGAAGCATTTTTCGAGCTGGTGCCGGCGCCAAGGCATCGAGATGTTCCCGCCCGATCCTCAGGTCGTCGGGCTCTATATCGCCGCCTGCGCGTCAGGTACGGCTACTGGCGACAAAAAGCCTAACACCGTTTCAACCATCCAGCGCCGGCTTTCGTCGCTCTCCTGGAATTTTGCCCAGCGCGGCCAGCCGCTGGACCGCAAGGACCGGCATATCGCCACGGTGATGGCTGGCGTTCGCAACACCCACGCCTCCCCTCCCCGGCAGAAGGAAGCGATCCTGCCCGAGGATCTGATCGCCATGCTCGAGACCCTCGACCGCGGCACGCTGCGTGGTCTGCGCGACCGCGCCATGCTGCTTCTGGGTTTCGCCGGCGGCCTTCGCCGATCCGAAATCGTCGGCCTCGACGTCGGCAGGGATCAGACCGAGGACGGACGCGGCTGGGTCGAGATTTTTGCTGATAAGGGTCTGCTTGTCACATTGCGCGGCAAAACCGGCTGGCGCGAGGTCGAAATCGGCCGCGGCTCCTCCGACGCCACCTGCCCTGTGGTCGCTCTGCAGACCTGGCTAAGACTAGCGCGCATTGCGCACGGACCTCTGTTCCGGCGCGTTGCTGGTCAAGGCAGAGCGGTCGGTGTCGATCGCTTGAACGACCAGGAGGTCGCACGCCTGGTCAAGCGCGCGGCCCTGGCCGCCGGCGTGCGCGGCGATCTGTCGGAGGGCGAACGGGCCAAGAAATTCGCCGGCCACTCACTGCGCGCCGGCCTCGCCTCGTCGGCCGAGGTCGACGAACGCTATGTGCAAAAACAGCTCGGCCATGCCTCCGGGGAGATGACCCGCCGCTACCAGCGCCGCAGAGATCGCTTCCGCATCAACTTGACCAAGGCTTCCGGCCTCTAAGGAGGCAAAAGCCCCCTCCTCTGCCGTTCTTGCCTCTCGGGATCAGCGCACGCCTTCCACCTTGACCAGGCATTTTCGCTAAACGAATTGGTCACTTCTGTCGTTCGGGACCGCCCCTGCCCATCCGGCCTGTTTCATCGCAAGGACAGCTGGTCTTTCGGCAGCCGACCGCTCGGATCGAACACGTTCACCTTGTGCGGAAGATCCGGGCCCCAGTCCCATAGCACCAGATTGCGGTCCTCCGTCTCCGCGCCCGGAGCAAAACTCGGCACCAGAATTCCAGCGATGCCCTGAGGCCGCAGCCGGTCATAGATGGACCAGGATTTAGGTCGCTCTCCGTTGCCGAGAGCCGTGGCCCAGGCGCTCCCCATGTCCGTAAGCGTGACAGAAGTTTCTCCCCTCCCCTGCTCGGTCGTCAGATCAGTGATGTCCTCGCAGTCCACCTCATAGGAGCACAGCACGCAGGGGTCGATGCGATGCGCGAAGCCCTGGTTGGCTTCCTTGACAGCCGTCATGACGGTCAGCGCCAGATAGAGCGCGGGCACACCTTTGGGATTGAACCGAGCACCCCTGATCGCCGCTCCGTCACCGGAACTCGGCTTGAACGCCCAACGTGGATCATGCGCCCTGTAGCAGGTTCCGACAAACCTCAAGCAAAGCCACCAAGGGCCATGTGATCGAGGTAGTCGCGAATAGCAGCTGCCTTGCCGTCCTTCACGAGGGCTTCGGCGGTGCGTCCACCGAATGCCGGCAGCGGCTGGGCTCGGTACCAGGCCATGGCCTGTTCCTTGCCTCCCGCCCAATCCGTCACGCGGCTGATGATCTCGAGCATCTCGCGCAGACGGCTCTGCGTCTTGGCCGTGCGGCTGCGCTCCAGCCGATAGAGGGTTTCACGGGCAAGCCCGGCTGTCTGAGCCAACTGACCCTTGGACATTCCAAAGCTGTCGGCCACCTGGTCAACGGCAATTTTCCCGGCCCGGTCCATATAGGACAAAACCAGAGGTTCATTCTGCGCGGATATCTTGAGAGCCTGCCCCATGGACTTCCTTGTCATATTAGTAGCCGCGTTCACTGTGCAAAACATATGGCACTTATCGACTGGTTTCAAGCCCGCAGGCGCATGACGTTGCTTGGTGGCTCTGATTGCGTAGACCAGCTTGCGAGCTGCTTGGCACGTCGATCTCAGAACACCACCTTGCCATTCGTCTCCTCGACCGCGCCCGGACCACCAGCAACGGCAGCATTACGCACAAGAATTTCCAGCCCCTAGCCGGTCATTCTTGCCGTCGTGCCATTGGCCTTAAGCGCTGCCATCAGCATGGGTCCGACCGAGAACTGTCCTGCCCTCGCCTTTTCGGTCAGCACGCGCAGATAGCCCCCGGCCGAGTTGATATGCTGCGCCCTTTGCAGGATACAGGCAATCACGATCGCGGCGACCTCCTGGCCCATCACATGGCAAGCCTCCTCATACGCCGAGGGCGACACGCCAAGGTAGCCACGCACCTGGGCGGCGGTGATCATCAAATCGCGCCAGCTTGCGATTCCGTGGGCGGCATAGTCGGCAAGTTCGGGGCAGGCCTTCAGCACAAGTCCTATCGGAAAGCCTTTCGGCTTCTCGGCGTAGGCCGTTCTTGGTTCGACCGTCGCCCTGCTTTGTTCTAAAGCTGGTTCAAATACAAAAGTGGAGTCTGTGTTTGAATCAGATTGCTGCCGCTCATTTTGGGACTCATTGCCGCTAGGATTCGTGGAATTCATGAAGCTTTCCAGCATCATATCCACTTCGTCGTGAAGCAAGGAGAGCTCCGCAACAATCGCTTCCAGCTCCGACAGCCCTGCCCGCCGAGGAATAGCATCCACGATTGCTCTGAACCGCCTCCAAATGGTTCCCCAGTCGCCAGGAGCGCCTTCGTCGATCGCGGCTTCGACCAGCTTGTGAATGTCGCGCCGATGGAGGGTGATCCGCTCCCGCGTTAATTTGAGCGCCCGGCTGTCGGCGCGGACCTGCTCGGCAGCCTCCTGAAACTCCGCGGCCCGTGCAAGCAGTGGCGCCAGCGAGAACCCGAACGCCTCCTCGACTGCGCCGCCCTTTGCCTTGCGAGCGAACCGTTTGCCGTTTGGACTGTCTCGGCGGATGATCAGTCCGCTATTCACCAGTTCGGCCAGGTTCCTGCGCAGCGTGGAATCGGCCATGCCGTGCGCCCGCAGTGACAGCTGCGCGTTCGAAGGATAGACCATCAGCCCGTTCTCTTCGCTGATCTGATCGTCCGGATAGAACGATAGCAGTCCGCTGAGGACGGCTAGGGCGCGATCTCCCACGCCTATGATCGTCTTGCCCTCGCACAGCCAGCGATACACCTGCCATTTCTCGACGGCGGCCCCTTCAGGAATCTTTCGTGATGCCGTGTTCGCTTGCACCAAGGCAAGCGTCATCGGCCGCCGCCCAAAGGGCGTCGTCGCATAACCACTCTCCATTTCCCTCGCCTTTCAATCAGGCAAAAGAAAACTGCTCGTCGAAACGACGCCAACGACTCTTGACAGTGATTCGGGGAAATGCGATTCTCAGCTTGCTACAGACCTGAGAAGGGCTTCCGCGACGGTGACGTTCGGGGGCCTTTTTCTTTTGCGGTTTCAGTCTCCTGTTTTCTTTGCCGTTTCCGATGCCCTGAAAGCCTCGAAAAGCTCGTCGAGCTTGTCGGCGATGAATGCGCCGAAGGGCGATGCATCCTTTGACTTCAAGGCAAGCGTAAACACCTTTCCCGTGTCGGTGATCTTGGCTCGGACCGACTTGTCCTGGGGCACCCAGGCCTTTTCCTGAGGCTTCGATGCGGCTCGCGGCTGCTTCACCGGCGCATTCAAAAAGTCGAACAGACGAGCAAAACGAGCGTCACTGCCCGGTTCGGCGAAATCGGCACTTGTCACGTACTCTGCCGCCCGTGCGGCGGTCCGGGGATGCTCCATGAGCTTGGCAAGCTGCCACCAGCGGTCCCGGCCTATGCTCTTGGCGGCGCCGACGGCCACAATGACCTGCTCGGGAATGTTGTTGGTCACGGAGCGCATTTTCGAGAAGGTCGTATCGTCGAGCGCAAGGGCCGACTTCACCGTCTCCGGCGAATGGCCCCGCTTGAGAATGCGATCGGCAAAAAGCGTCCTTTCGATGAAGGACAGGTTGGCCCTGGCAGCATTCTCCTGGCCCTGCGCGATGACATGGTCCTCATCGCCGATCTTCTTGACGACTGCACGAACGGGCCTGCCCAGCTGGCGTGCGACCTTGACGCGCCTGTGGCCGAAGACGGTCTGAAACCGGCCGGAACTATCCGGGTGGGGTCTGACCAGAATCGGAGAATCCTGCCCTCGCTCGCGAATCGCCGCCAGCAGCTCATGAAATGCTTCATCGTCATCGTCCATGCGATCCGAGACGAATGAGGTGTCGACCAACCCCGGATCGAGATCGACGACCGAACTCTTAGAGAGCTCCTCGAATGACTGCATGATCGACCGGGATGCCCCGCGAACCGCATAGCCCGAGACATCCCCGCTGTCGGCGACTGACGTCGTCGCGGGGCCCATCACACTGCCGAATACATCCTTGCGCGCCATTCAATCACTCCGATTCGCAGCTAGTCGGCTGATTTCACGAGCAAAATTTCCACTTTTTACTGCCGTAAAATGCGCCGTCATGACCGCCCCCATGCGCGATGGATCAGCGCGACAATCTCGGAATTCACCGCATCCAGCGATTCGAGCGCCCGTTCGTAGGTCGAACGGGTAAAAGACGACTTTTCCACCTCGTAGAGCGTCTGTTTCGTCAGTCCTGCATCCGAGATTGCCGTCGACTTGAGCATGGGATTCTCGAGGATCTGGCCGGCAAGCATCGATTGCATGAACCCGACCATCTGTGCCTGGGGAATGTCGGTGGGTTCGTAGCGCGTGATCAGATAGCGGAACCAATCCAGCTCGATCGCAGCACCGGCGGCCTTGATGGTCTTCAATATGCCGCCGAGCATCAGCAGGAACTGGCTCATCGACATCAGGTCGAGCATCTGGGGGTGGACGGTGATGAGAACCGACGTCGCCGCCGACATGGCGGTCAAGGTGAGGTAGCCAAGTTGCGGCGGGCAATCGACCACGACCACATCATAGCGCTCGTCGACCTCGGCCAAGGCCTTTGCAATCCTGGTGAAGAACTGGCGGCCAACGCTGGACGATTTGTCCTGCATGGCAAGCGGCGTGTCGTACTCATACTCCTGAAGCTCGAGGTTGGCCGGGATGATATCCAGGCCCGGAAAATTGGTAGGCACGATGACGTCGGATATCGGCTTGCGCTCGTCGTCGTACCGGATCGCCTCATACAAAGAGAGATTGCGATCGAGTTCCGGCTGGAAGCCATGAAGAGCCGAAAGTGACGCCTGCGGGTCGAGATCGATGGCAAGCACGCGATGCCCGGTCAGCGCAAGGTGCTGGGCGAGGTGGGCCGCAGTCGTCGTCTTGCCGCTGCCGCCCTTGAAATTGACGACAGCAACCACCTGGAGCTTGTCTCCAGGCTTGCGGTGCGGGACGTATTTTTTTACCTCGGTCCTGCCATGCCGATCCAGAAAATGGCGCAGTTCAAGCATCTGTTCGGCGGTATAGGAACGGCGTCCGGAAGGTATCTGCTCGGGCAGGGGGCCCTTGCCCTCCAGATGGAGGCGCTTGAGATTGTTCTGCGAGACCCCGAGGTAGTGGGCCACTTCCGCCAGCGAAAAAGGACGAAGCGTCTTTGTTGCGTTTGGCGGAAACTTCTCCATGCGGAGCTGGTTAAGCCGCCGCGATATCTCTGCGCCCTGCTCGAGGATCTTGTCATCGAACTCGAAGCGTGGCAGCCGCATGGAGATATTCATTTCTGTCGAAACCTGAATTGGCGCTTTTTGTGAGCAATTCACTCAACAAGCGCCATTAAGCTCCGATTCGGCCGGTCCCGGCAAGAAGTTTTGGGTTAACAAAAGGTTAACGGCACTGACCGGCTTTTCTTGCTGCCAGCTGCTCTTGCCATCACGAAGGCAGCTGCTCGGTTTTTTGAGTACGGTATTGTCTTGCTATCCAAGCTAACGGCACGTTTTCTCTGTCATAAGGATCATATTTTACGGCAGTAAATCAGGCACGCTCAGAGGCGGGATGCAAGTGCCGGCGGGCAGGGCAGGGCAGGGCACCGGATCCGATGGCACGTGGCCGGTTGGGTTCGTTGCCGGTTAGGGTAAGCTGCTCAACGCCAGACTGACTCTTTCAGTTCGAGGAGCGGACCGGCTGGGGGCGAGGCCGCCGGAATAGCCGACTACAATGAAGACCGTGAGGGGAGACCGTTGACGGAGTGGGTGAAGCCCTCCTCAAGGCCGAGGTTAAGCCTGATCAAGACCGGGAAGCATATTTCCGGAACGAGACAGCCTCGAGTTCATGCGGAGAACGCTCCCCGGTCCATAACGGCGAAGCTCGCTCTCAACCGTGACGCACTAGACTTCGAGCACCTGCGTCAGCATGGCGGCAGCGGCGTCGGATCATCGTCGCGGTTGTCCGGAGTTCTTGTGTCCTGTTGGTGTCCAGTCGACTTCGAAGACCAGGTCAGCCACCGCTGGCATATTGGGTTATCGTGATGAATCGCTGGCGCACAATCTCGACCCGTCCTTGGGGCCCTCTGATATTGCCTTCCAGAAAGTCGTCGAAATCTGGGGCTGCAAGCATGTCTTTGAACTGGTCGCCGATATAGGTACGGACCTCCTGTTCGGCGCCTCCCAGCTCAGCGACCAACTCTTCTCGGCCATCGACGATCAAAAGTATGTCCTCGGCATCTCGGCTAAAAAGCCGATCGTTCCCACCTCTGCCGAGATATGCCTCCAGCTTCGTCGCGACGAAGAGTGCCGGTGTTAAGAGGCGGATGATGAGCTTATCGTCCAACGGACAATCGACCGCCGTCTCAATACTCGCTTCGCGGCTGTACTCGCTTGCCATCACCCGTTTCATGGTCTTGAGGATTGCAGAGACCATGCTGCCGTCGTTCTCGAATTCTTCGCCGCAATATTCCACCGCGACGCCTGCATCACGACAGATAAACTCGTAATGAGCGGACTGGTCCGTATCCGGAAAGCGCCCCAGCGGCTGACGTCAAGAACGAGGATTGCCGAGAAAGTCTTTTGGCCAGTCATGACATCGGCCAGTAACTGCTTCAGTCCGTCGCGACCTCTTATGCTCAGGCCGCTTTTCCCAGCGTCTTCGTAGGTTTGGACGATAGTGTATCCGCGCCGCTCCGCGTACTCTCTAATGGCCATCGCCTTGTTCTCCAGGGAATAGAGTTGATGTTCAGTGGACATGCGAATGTACTGCGCCGCACGGATAGGGGGCGCTGTCTGCAACTCGAAAGCCATGGTGTCTCCTTGGGCTTGAACAACCCCAGAGACACGAAATGTCTTTCAGAACTCTGTCGCATTCGGTGAATTCCCCACTCGGCGGCCCGCAGATCTCAGTGTCTTTGAACATTGGCGACGCATCTTGTCTGGCAATGCACGAGTTTGTTGCCTGCTCGCACAAAGTGCTCGAAACCGGTAAGGTCCTGGGTTAGAAGAACTGGCAGGATGCCCCTTATGAAAAACCCGACGATGGACGATACCGACGATGGGCGCCCGAATGGCGGACGCAGCGCTCTGTTCACGCCGCCCGGCGATGCGTCCGGCGCGGAGCGGGTTTCGCGCCGGCGCAAGGCGCTGCTGTCGTCCTCGATGGTCGGCTCGACCAATCGCGGCCGTGTGCTGCAGGCCCTGTTCGATCTTGGGCCGACGAGCAGGGCTGAACTGGCCCGCCTGGCCGGGGTCAACCGCACCACCATTTCCGGAATCGTGCAGCCGCTGATCGACGATCAGGTGCTGGTCGAGAGCGAGCCGGTTCCTCCCAGTCCGGGCGGCGGCAAGCCGGCCCGGCCGCTGTGGTTTTCGCCCAATGCCCGTCCGATCTGCGGTGTGCTGCTCATGCCGGATTCCGTGCATGCCTGCGTGGCGACGCTCGACGGCAAGATCGAATCGGAACGCAAGATGGCCCTGCCGGACGGCAGGGGTCCGGTCCGGCCAATCATCGAGACCATCGCCGAATGCGTCGGCGACACTCTCTCCAGGGCGCGGCGCACGCCTCTCGGGATCGGTGTTGGCGTCGGCGGCATGGTTGACACCGATCGCGGGTCGATCGTCGCTGTCAATCTCGCGCCGGCGCTCGACCGCTACCCGCTTGCCGACGAGCTCGGGCGACGCTTCGGCCTGCCGGTCAAGCTCGACCATCATCCGCGCGCCTTGCTGGTCGGTGACCGCTGGTTCGGCGCCGGGCGCGGCGTGAGGCAATTCGCGGTTGTCTACACGGGCGAGGTTCTGGGCGGCGCACTCTATTTCGACGGGCACCTCTATCGTGGCACGGCAGGCGCAGGCGGCGAACTGGGACACACTTTCGTGCAGCTCGACGGCGAGCCCTGCCGCTGTGGCAGGCGCGGCTGCTGGGACACCATCGCCACCTTGAGCTGGCTCCGGCGCGAGGCCGCCCGCGCGGCTCTGCCCGAACCCGACCTGATCGACTCGGCCCGCCTCGTCGACATGGCGGCGCGGCGGCTGCCGGGGGCGGCTGAACTGCTCGACCGCTATGCCCGCAACGTCGCCGTCGGCATCGCCAATCTCCAGCAGACGGTGGCGCCCAACATTTTCATCATGCATGGCGATGTCGTGCTGGGCGGCGATCGCCTGCTGGGCGCAATCGCGGAGCATGTGCGCAGCATGGTTCCGACACGACCGGGCGGCGCCATCGAATTCATTGCCGGCGATGCAGGCGACCGGGCCGCCCTCGTTGGCGCAGCCGGTCTGGTGATTTCCGAGCTGCTGCAGCTTCCGATCTAGTACCGCCGTTTCCACGGCCCGCGTTGGAGCTTTCCACGCTGACGCACACGCCTGCTTCCATACCGCTGGCCGATGACAGCCTCGAAGAGGTCGTTCGAGGGCAGGAACATGTCGAATCGTCAATCATTACCAACTGGAGGCAGGGAGGTTCCCGACAGCGCAAGACGGCTACGCGGCCTGTTGGCTGCGGCCGGCGCCACGACCGCCATGGCTTTCGGATTTGGCAGCCTGGCGCTCACATCCGTCTTCATCAGACCGCTTGAGGCGGAGTTTGGCTGGTCGCGAGCCGATATAAGCCTTGCCTACACGCTATCGAGCGTCGGCATGGCCCTGGGCGGGCTGTTCTGGGGCCGGCTTGCGGACCGTTTGAATATCAGAACACTGCTATTCATCGGCTCGGCCGGCATGGTGATCGCGCTCGCCGCGCTTTCCTTCGCCACTTCGCTCTGGCAGATCTATGCGGCCAACTTCGCTTTGGGCGGGCTAGGTTTTGCCTGTCTGTACGCGCCGGTACTTGGCGTAACCGGACTCTGGTTCGACCGCCGGCGCGGCCTGACGATAGGGATCGTCACAGCAGGCGGAGCCCTTGGTCAGGGCATACTGCCCTACGCCGCAAATGCATTGATCGACGGTGTCGGCTGGCGCCTCGCATACGCGATCATAGCTGTGGCGACGACGGCTGCGCTGGCGATCTTCATGCCGGCGGTTCAGGCGCCGCCCGTAGATCGGATCCTTGCCGCACCGGTGCGTTTTTCAGCGACGCCAGGCTTCCAAGGTGGCCATCTTTCCCCGGTGACGCTGCTATCTGCCGCAGCCTTCCTTTGCTGCGCCTGCATGGGCGTCCCGCTGATGCACCTCACGAGTTTCGTCACGGCCGTGTGCGGGTCTTCGGATGTCGGATCGCTTAGCGTGTTGATCGCCATGCTGTTCGGCGCCATCGGGCGGATCGCATTCGGGCTCCTCGCCGACCGGGCAGGCAACCTTTCTGCCTACGCCCTGGCGTCGTTTATTCAGACTGCATGCGTTGCGATTTTTCCCGCGCTGGGCCAGCAAGTGAGCCTGCTGGTGCTGTCGGCGGTTTTCGGCTTCGGCTTTGCCGGGAACATGACATGCCTGATCCTCTGCGTGCACCAGTTTGCGCCAGCCGAACGCTTTGGTCAGTCACTCGGCATCGTCATGCTGATCGCCTGGGTGGGCATGGGCGTGGCCGGCTATTTCGGCGGGTTCGTCTATGACCGCTTCGGCAGCTATGGGCCCGCTTTCCTGGTGGCATCTGTCGCAGGCGCGGCCAATCTCGTGGTTCTGGGCGTATTGGCGGCATCATCCGGCGCGAGAGCGCAGTTCCCATGCGGCCGCCTTGCGGATCCTGCGATAAGCCGCTGATTCAAACGTCGAAACTCCGCTTAATTCCACGTTGGTTCGAACGCTACAAACCACGGCCGTCCTGCCAACCTCAGAGATCGAAGAGGGCGGAGCACCGTCATCACCAGGCAAGGACAGCTGAGATGAGCAGTATCTACGACAGCATTCTCGACACGATCGGCGACACGCCGGTCGTTCGCCTTTCCCGCATCAACAATGGTGCCGCTTCGCTCTATGCCAAGATCGAGGCGTTCAATCCTGGCGGCTCGGTCAAGGATCGTCTTGCCGCCGCGATCATCGAAGAAGCGGAGAGTTCCGGTACACTTCGGCCTGGCCAGACGGTGATCGAGGCGACGAGCGGCAACACGGGCATCGGACTTGCCATGGTTTGCGCGCGGAAAGGCTATCCTCTCGTCATCGTCATGCCGGAGAACGCCAGCCTCGAACGCCGCAAGCTGATACGTTTCTTCGGTGCCAAGGTCGTGTTGACCCCTGCCGTCGAGCGCGGCAGCGGCATGCTCGCCAAGGCGGTCGAGCTGGCCGGAGCGCACGGCTGGTTCCTCTGCCGGCAATTCGAGACGCCCGTCAACGCCGATGTCCATGCCCGCACGACAGCGCTCGAAATCATCGCGGCATTCCAGGACCGTCCACTCGACTACTGGGTCACCGGCACCGGGACCGGCGGAACACTTGCCGGTGTGGCGCGAGTGCTCAAGCGCGAGCGGCCGGAAACGCGGATCATAGTCTGCGAGCCCGACAATTCGGCGCTGCTGTCGAGTGGCATTCCTCAAACTTTCGACGAACAGGGGCTGCCGACTCGGGCGCATACTCGGTTCCGGCCACACCCGATGCAGGGGTGGAGCCCTGATTTCATTCCGCAGATCGTCGGCAAGGCGATGGCTGATGATCTTGTGGACGAGATCATACCCGTTTCAGGCGCCAGCGCTCTGGAAACCGCGCGCCGGCTTGCGACGGAAGAAGGAATACTGGCGGGCATCTCCGGCGGAGCAACTTTGAGCGGGGCACTGGAAATTGCTCGACGCGTCGGCCCGGGCCGGAACGTGCTCTGTATGTTGCCTGATACGGGTGAGCGGTATCTCAGCACGATCCTGTTCGATCACATCAGCGAGGACATGTCGCCCGCCGAAGAGGCGATCTCTCGCTCCACACCCGGCTACCGCTTCGACCGGCCGCCGTCCTTCGCCCTTTCATCGGCACCCGTAAACGAAATCCAAATCGATCAGTCGGCGCCTGCGATGGTCGACAAGGCGATCCATGATCCGGAGCGTCCGGTGGTCATGTTCGCGCTGACATGGTGCGAATTCTGCTGGACGGTAAGAAAGCTCTTCGACCGTGCCGGAATCGCCTACAGGTCCATCGAAATCGATACTCCGGAATTCCAGAAGAACGGCCTGGACGGGGAAATCCGCAAGGCCCTGAGGGCCCGGATCGGTTCGCCTACAATTCCGCAGGTCTTTGTCGGCGGCGAGCATATCGGTGGCTGCATGGATACGCTTGCGGCCTGGCGGGACGGCACGCTCGCCGCCCGGCTGGAGTTTGTCGGCGCAAACTACACGCCCGGCGCATGCGCAAATCCCGAGAGCCTGCTGCCTCGATGGGTGCGCGCGGCAGCGTGAGATCCCGCCTCCGGGTCTTTTCAGAGTGCCGTCGCCACCATCAAGCGAGCGGAACGGGCGTGATCCCGTTCCGGCTCGGCTTTCATCTGTACTTGTCCGTGTCGGCCTTGTCGGCCTTCCCACCAAGAGAAGAGCAAATCAGCGCAGGCGGAAACCTCGCGCTCCGGAAACGAACGCTTTCGGCAGCGGCACGGACTTGATACAATCCATCGCTAATTTAGCAGGCGCACTAGGATCAACAAAGTGTCGCTCGAAATTCGCGTTCTCGGAGATCTGACCGTCCTTCGCCTTGGCGAGGTCGTTTCCTTGCCGCCTTCGAAAAAGACGCGGGCGCTGCTGGCCTATCTTGCGCTCGTAGAGCGCCCGCAGCGGCGCGAGCGCCTTTGCGAAATGTTCTGGGAGATACCGGACGATCCTCGCGGCGCCCTGCGCTGGAGTCTCTCGAAGATCCGACAGGTCGTCGACCTCGGGGACGGCGAGATCCTGCAAGCCGACCGCAACGCAGTTCGCCTGAACACCAGCGAAATCGTGCTGGACATCGCGCCGCTCCGCGGCCTTGGCACTCGCGACATAGAGGCTCTCGAACGGGAAAAGCTGGAAGCCCTCGCCGGAGCGTTTCGCGGACGTTTCCTGGATGACCTCTCACTGCCGCGCTGTCCGGAATTCGAAGCCTGGCGCATTGCGACCGCCGACGAACTGCACGTGACGCATCTGCGCATCCTTCGGGTGCTAGTCGACCGGCTGGCGGATGAGCCGGCGCGGGCGCTTCCGTACGCCCATGTCCTGCACGGGCTGGAGCCCGGAGACGAGGCTCTTCGAGCAGACATCCGTCGGCTGAGCGAGGCAGCACGGCAATCCGCCATGGTCCAGAGCCGCGCCTCGAGAACGGACACGGAGGTCGCTCCCGCCGGTGAGAGCGTCACTCCGACCCAGGTTTGGCCGGGGGCGGAGATACAGCTCCCCCCTGCGCCGGAGCGGGTCCTTGCGCAGGAGATCCGGCGGTGCACAACGCCCGACGGCGCGCGCCTCGCCTATTCCTTGAGTGGTCAAGGCCCCCCTTTGGTAAGGGCCGCCCACTGGATGTCCCATCTCGAGCTCGAATGGGACAGTCCGGTATGGAAGCATTGGATCGAGGGCCTGTCCGCGCACTACCAACTGATACGCTACGACCAGCGCGGGAACGGCCTATCGGATCGGTATCCCGCCGACCTATCCTTCGAGGCCATGGTCGCCGACCTGGAGAGCATCATCGATGCGGCCGGTCTGCGCCGCGTTTCCCTGCTTGGCATTTCCCAGGGATGCGCCGTTTCGATAGCCTATGCCGTCCGGCATCCTGAGCGCGTGGCCGGGATGGTGCTGTATGGCGGATTTACCAAAGGCTGGCGTAAACGGGGCAATCAGCGCGAAATAGCCCGCCGCGAAGCGATGGGAGCGCTGATACAGGAAGGCTGGGGCCAAGACGACCCGGTGTTCCGGCAGATGTTCACCTCTCTCTTCATTCCGCAAGCAACGCCGGAACAGAGGAATTGGTACAACGAGCTGCAACGCAATACCGTCTCGCCCGAGATTGCCCATCGCATCTTCGAGGAAGGCGCCGTCATCGACGTGGACGAGCTGTTACCGCGGGTCCGCGTTCCGACCCTGGTGATGCATGCCACGAGGGACGCAGTCATTCCGTTCGATCATGGCCAGGCGATGGCTGGGAAAATCCCCGGCGCGCGTTTCGTCGCGCTCGACAGCGTCAACCACGTGCTGCTTGGCCATGAACCGGCATTCGCGACCTTCGTGGAAGAAACGCGTCGTTTCCTCGCCGACCCCGAACAGACGCAGCAACTGGCAGGCCCTCCGGCGTCCTTGGGAATCAACCGCTCTCGGCAGTACATAACAGTGCTGGCCGCGGAAGTGATCAGTCCCGTGCATCTCCTCGAAACGGCGGATCCGGAAGTAGCAATTCGCGAATTCCAGCCCGTCGAGGATCGGGTGATAGAAGTCGTGGAAAGCCACGGCGGCGTCGTCACGTCGGCTGCTGACGGGACAATCACCGCAGCATTCGGCCTCGCTCGCGCCACCGAGGATCACGCTTATCTTGCGTGCCGCGCCGCGCTTGCGGCCAAGCTGGCAGTGGAAGAGCTTTCCCAGGGCGGGATCCAGTTGAGGGCCGCAATAGACACCGGCGAGGTGATCGTACGGCAGCAATGGACGACCGAAGCCAGCAAGGTTGAACTGGCCGGAGCCGCGCCGCGTGCAGCCAACCGGCTGATGCGTGCCTTGCACCGTGCGACGATCGCCGCGACAGGCCGAGCGCGCGCAGCCGCGGGGGGCTATGTGCAGATGCACCGCTTGGCGCATTCGGAGCATCCGCACCTTGGCCGCGACGAACGCATTTACGAGCTGTTGGGCGAAAATTACGCGCTGTCGCGCTGGCACCTGAGGGCCAACCGTGGCCTCACCGGACTGGTGGCGCGCGAGCTCGAGCTCAAAATCCTTCTTTCAACCTGGCGCAGGGTCAGGGAGGGCCACGGCCAGGTCGTCGGGATCGTCGCCGACCCCGGCATGGGCAAGTCGAGGCTTGCCCATGAATTTCTCTCCCTCGACGAGGTGGCTGGTTTTACTGTGCTTGAATGCGGCGGTCTGGAGTTTGATACGTCAGTTACTCTGGGCGCTGTAAAGAAACTGCTGCTCTCGGCTTGTGGCATTCGCGGCGAAGACGGCCTGGCGGAGGCCCAGCGCCTGTTTGCCTTCAAACAGGCGGAGCTGAACCTGGATCCACGTCACACGGCGCCGCTCTCCTTCCTCGCGGACCTGCCGATCAACGATTCTTCCTGGCAGCATCTCGATGCGCGAGAGCGGACCTCACGGGTATCCGAGGCGATGAGCGCCTTTCTCGTTGCCTTGAGCCGGGCCGCGCCCGTAGCCGTGCTTATCGAGGATCTGCACTGGATGGATGCCGAGAGCGAGGCCGTAATGAACAGGCTGGTCGAAGTCATGGGCGCCAACCGTATCATGCTGCTCGCCACCTACAGGCCGCAGTACCGGCACGAATGGAACCGCCGCGGCTATTTCCAGCAGATAAGGCTCGAGCGGTTCGCGCGGGACGAAATGGAGCAGTTCCTCACCGAATTGCTGGGATTCGATCCCAGTTTGGGGGAACTGCGGAAATCACTTGCCGAGCGGGCCGAGGGCACGCCGCTATTCCTGGAAGAAATGGTGCGCGGACTGGTGGCGGACGGCGTCCTTGCCGGCCAGTCGGGCCGCTACGAGCTCACGAGACCGGTGGAATCCATCACCATCCCGTCGACGGTTCAATCGCTCATCGCCGCACGCATCCAGCAGCTGGGTGACTCGGAAAGGCAGGCACTCCAACTCGCTTCGGTTATCGGCAAGAATGTTCCGTATCCGCTGCTGCGGGCGCTCTCGCCGCTCTCGGAGGCGGAGCTGGAGGTATGCCTGGCCAAACTGCAGACTTTGGAATTCCTGTTCGAGGTCCAGAGCTATCCTCACGTGGAATATACGTTCAAGCACGCGCTGACGCTGAAGGTGACCTACGAATCCCTCCTGGCAGAGGACCGAAAAAGGCTGCATCGGGCTGCATTGGTTGCGATGGAAAGACTCTATGCCGGATCGCTGAACCACCACATCGAGCAACTGGCCGAACACGCGCTTCGTGCCGAGGCATGGGAACCTGCCGCGGATTATCTGCTGCAAGCGGCGGGTCGGGCCGAGGAACGCTCGGCCTATTCCGCCGCGGTCCAGTTCCTCGAAAGCGCCCGCAAAGCGGTCGCCGCGTTGCCCCGAAATCCGAAAACCCTCGCCCAGGCGATCAACCTGCGGGTGCGGATGCGGCCCGCCTACGGCGCCCTCGGTGCCTATCGGAAGGTGCTGCCGCAGCTGTTGGAAGCGCGCGAACTGGCCATGGAACTGGGCGATCCGCAACTCATTTCCGACGTGTTGCTCCACTTGAGCTATCTCAACAGCTCCCACGGCCGCTATGAGGAGGCGCTGGAACCGGCCGATACACTCAAGCGCGGCGCGACGGCAAACGGCGTGCAGCGCTGCATAAGCGAGTCGGATCTGGCCGCCTCACAGGCGCTTCTGATCCGCAGCGAGGCGCGGCAGGTGCTGGAGCGGCTTGTTCCGCATGAGGAGAGATTCACCAAAGCTTGGCCTCTTGAGCGTTTCGGACAGCTCGGTGCTCGTGCGGTTTGGTACCTGGGGCACCGCGCGCAGGCGGAAGCGCGCCTTGGCCGGTTCGACGATGCGGAGCGCTCGCTTGGCGAGTTGCAGAAGGTCGCCGCCGAAGTGGCGCGCCCGATCGACAGCTGCGCGGCCGCCTATTTCACCGGTGTGGTGGGCGTCCTGCGCGGGCCCGAGCCGACGCTTGTCGAGGCGCTGCAATTGTGGTCCTCCGAAGCCGCGACCAGTGGATCTATCCTACTCCGGCCATGGCTGTTGACGGTGCTCGGGCATGCGGAATTCCTGCTAGGCCGCAACCACGACGCGGGCGCCACCTTGGAGATGGCGGTGACCGAGTCTGAGCGGCTCGATCTTGCCCAGTTCGAATGTCACGCGCGCGCTGTACTCGCATGCGTGCGTGCGCGCCTCTGTGAGCCGGAAGCCGCGGCCAATCTCGGCCATGCGCTCGAGCTTGCACGGGGACGCCGCGATCCGTGGAGCGAGATCGTCGCACTGCGCGGCCTTGCCGAGCTGAAAACTTCCAGATCGGCCATTAGTTGGCTCGAACAGGCCTGCAGCCTTGCCAGGCGGGTTGAACTACGGCCGGAGCTTGCCCGCTCCTTGCTAGCTCTCGGGCTTGCGAAGCGGCGCGGCAAGATCGCTGGCGCGGATGCCACTCTCGCGGAAGCGGCCAAGCTCTACACAGAAATGCAGATGCGGGAGGATTTCTTCGAAACGGAGGATCCGGCCGGAAATATCGTGCGCGATCGCATAGCCGCCACGGTGTGACTCCTCCGCATCCACGCAGTTGCCTCGAAGGTTTACGCTGCCTGTAGGGCAGGCAAGTTGCGGTCACGCAGCTCGCGCATGGGTCAGCAGCGCCGGGAACAATCGCCCAATCGCGGCCGGAATGCGGAAACCAGCTCACGGATGATGAGCCGAGTCGGAACTGGTGCAACTTCGCCGCACAACACCAAGACCCGAAAGCCAAATCGGGCATATTCCCGAGCCGGCATGGACGTGTGGAAGTCGAGCCTGCTCCGCAGAAACTGTACGAGTGCAGTCTGAAGTTTGGCTCATCGCGTCGAAGGTGCCGGCTCCGCTCCAGTGGTCGATGAAACGAGCTGTCCGGAGAGATGGCTACCGCCGATCAAGCCGTCGTGTATCGCGCTGCGACCGCCGGCATTCGCCGAGCACCTCGTGGCCCTCAGAGTCCAGCTTACGCTGCCGGCGAAAGGCAACGGTTCATAAAGGGAGAGGCCGGCCAGCCGGTCTTGACGCATCGCCGCTGTATGCAGGGCCAATCCACCGCCATAGGAATGGCCAACAAGATGCACTCCGTCATGGTGGTCGATCATCTCCAGGACCCCGGCGGCTTCGTCGGCCAGATGGAAAGCGCCGGCGATAGTCCAGGTGCCGCCGCCCGGCGCCCCGATCAGATCGGGTGGGATGAACCGGTATCCGTCATCGAGCCGCTCCGCCAGGTTGCGCCATTGCCGTCCGCTGCCGCCGGGAGCAGTACAGGACGATGACAAGCGCGTGGCACACCTTAGCGAGACGCAGAACGTCGATACGTCATCGGATGACCTCCCCCTTCGCGCTCAAAAACGCCTGAACGCGTGCTGGTATCACGCCCAGCAAACCAAGTGATCGAGTTGATTTCGAAGCGGGTGATGCCGACGTCGCGCAGGACGTAGTCCGGCAGCTCATGAAGCTGTCGACGGTCCCGCTGGATGCGAATGAAACGCCAGACTGCGGCCAGCATTGTTCCGCCGGCCCAGCGCAAACCTCGCGTTGTGGTGAGCGAGAGGGATGGGTTCACCATTGCACTCATTTTGATTTTCTCCATGGTTGCGGGCGCTGACTACGGCGCCAGTGGAGCCCTTGTCGTGGTCGGGCGTGAGCGTCAGCGTTGAAGTCAACGTCGATTTTTGCCGCGCCAACGTTGTATTCGACGGTCAGGCCGCGGCTCGGCGGGAGGCGTCGAGAAACATTGCCATGTGAGCCGCCAAAGCCTCGGCATCGCGGCCGACGCCATCGAGGAAGCTGGAGCTTCGATGGCGCATGAAATTGAGGCCGAGCACGTAAAGTCCCGGATACGAGCAGATGCCGCCATCGTTCAGGATTTCGCCCCGGGTGTCGAACACATCCAACTTCAGCCATGAGTATTCGCGGCGATAGCCGGTGGCCCATATGATGGTCTCGATACCCTCGTCGGTGAGGTCGATTTCGGTCGGTTCGGCGCTCAGGATCAGGCTCGGAATGGAACCGGGATCGATCGAGTCACGACCCTCGGCGACGGCCGCGCGGTCTGTGTTGGCCAGTACGCGCCTCAGTGTGCGTTCCGCCGCCGCGGTCGTGTCGGCGAGATCGCCATTGAACCGAATGCGTGTATCGCAGGCGGCAATGGCTCGACCGACAAGACGAACGCCTTGCTCCTGAAGGCCGGCGAGATCGAGCGACCTGCGCTCGGGTGTCCCTATGAGCTGCAGCGAGGGCTGCCGCCGTGCCGCGGCGAGATCCGAGACTTCGGCGACGGGCTTGACAAGCGCTCCCAGCCGGTCGAGCCACCACAGGATGTCATGCCCGCGATATAGCCTAGGCAGGCGTGTATGGCTGCCGACCGACAGGGTTACCGGGCGCCCGGAGCGATGGATCTCCTCCGCAAGTTGTATTCCCGTCGCCGAGGCTCCGGCCACGAGAACGCCGCCCTGAACCAGTTGCCGAGGATTGCGATAGTCTCGCGGCACGATCTGCCTGATACGGGAGGAGATGTGCTTTGCGATTGATGGAATTCGGGGCCGGTCGCTGTTTCCGGTCGCGACCACGACCGCACGCACGCTCCATTGGCCACGATCGGTCAGCAGCCGGAAGCCTCCCTCGATCTTTTCGACCGAAAGCACCTCCACACCGTCCTCTACCGGCGCGGTGATCGAGCACGCGTAATCCTCAAGGAACCCGACGGTCTCGGCCATTGTCATGAAGCCATCGGGATCGGCCCCGCGATAGCCGCCGCCGGGCAGGCGCGTCATCCAGTTGGGCGTCAGCAGGCGCAGCGAATCCCACCGTTCGCTGCGCCAGCGCTCCGCGATCCGGCCGCGCTCCAGAATGACGTGGTAGATTCCGCGCTCGGACAGGCACCGGCTCATGGCGAGACCCGCCTGTCCGGCGCCGATTATGGCTACGTCTGTACGCTGCATGGATTCGCGCCTCGTAAGCAGGGGCAACAGATCGCCGGCGCCATCCTTTCCAGGACGAGGCCGGCGATATTGCTCTTGCGGACCGAAGTCAGCCTTTGACGGCAACCGAGACCGGCACGCCGTTGGTCAGCACGTCGAACACGGCGGAACGGGTGCGCGACTGAATCACGATTTCCTCGAGCTTCTCAGCGGGAGCATCGCCCTTGATCTTGAAGGAGATACGGATTCCTTGGTAGCCGTTGCGGACCTCATTCGAGATGCCGAGGATGCCGCGAAGGTCGATGTCGCCTTCGACGGTCGATTCCACCTCATGCAGCGTCACCCCGCGCACGGCCGCGATGTTCGCGATGCCGGCCGTGAGGCATGAAGCAAGCGCGTGCAGAAGATATTCGACCGGCGTCGGGCCGTTGTCAGTGCCGCATAGGACGGCTGGATGGTCGCTGTCAGCCCGGTAGGCCGTCTTGTGAGACTGCTCGGTGCCGGCGCCGAAGAAGTTGACCATCGTGCTGCTGCTGTGCGTGCCGGCAATCCAGCGGCTTTTGGCACGGAACTGGAACTTGGCAAGCTCGGGCTGCCCCGCGACGGCGTTGATGGTGGCCAGAAGGGTGGGCGTGTCGACGCCGTTCCTTGGCTCCCGCGGCGCCTTCTTAACGGCAGACTTTTCCATGATCATTGTATCGTCGTGCATGTCATTCACTCCTGGGTTCGGATGTTGCGCGACCGGGATCGTCCCGGACGGCTAACCCTCGGGCGGCAGCGTTTGACGTGCAGTGGGAACGACAGTGGGAAAACGAGAGGTTTTTTGCGTCAGCCAACGGTGAGCCGCGCTGGTCTGCAGTCAGCAAAACGACGGGCCTTCAAACGCTTGCTTCGCCGCCACGCTGCGATCCTCCCGTAAGCGCCGAGAAGGCGTCACAACCGAAACCACAGGAGATCAGACCATGTCTCGTTCGTTTGGAATGGATACCCGCCCGTCCTCGACCGACTGGGCAGTGATAGTTCGCGGGCCAAGCAAAGCCAAGGTGCTTGCCCATATCGCGAAGACTCACACATACGCGAGCACCCTGAATCGGCACGGCCGCGAAAAAACCACATGAGGCTTGTTGCGGCGGGAGTGCCGATCGGCCCCCTCGACAACACTTGTCGGAATAATGTTTTCGGTCGACGTCCAGCCAGGCAAAGAAGACCGCGCCCGAACACGTCCGGCGAATGTCGGGATTTTCGCTCGACGCATGCTTCGAGGAGCCAGCCCGCACTCGGGAATGACCGCATTACGATCAACTTGCGTCGTGCCCGGTCTTGCCCAAAATTCCCGCCCAACCTGAGATTGCCGCTCTGTCCGGTTTCAACTCGGTCACCCGAGTTGGAGGTGGTGGCTCCAACGCCGAGGTCGTCGACCGACACGCCTCCCACAGAAGTCGATGTGGTCGCGCTGGATGACCTCGCAGTCAGGTTGGCAACGGCCTACCAAGCTGCTTCGCCAACTATTCGCTAGTCGGGCCAGTTCTCATCCCGTTATCCGCCTGTTCGCTTCTCGGGTTCGCGGTGGGTTTCCGACGTACGCCCGCCGATGCGAGCTCAGTCGACGAGGTGAATACTCTTATCAGAGGAGCTGATGTGGGCTGCTGACTCAACGTAACATATGGCGGGCTTTGCTTAGCACGCCGACCAGTCCGGTAAGGGGGTCTGCCTCTGGCGATTACTTAGTTCAGGCAAGTATGTATCAGCCCGCACTTGCGGGCCGATATCAGCGTATCAGCCCGCACTTGCGGGCCGATATCAGCGTATCAGCGGCCGTGGAACTCGAAATCCCAGCCGAGGGCCGAAGAGAGCGGCGGAAAGCTGATGTGCGAGGGAGATCGGTACCCCCTTGAGGCCTATTTTTATGCCACCAGCGTGAACCCATCCTTCTCTCAGATTTATGGGTTCACGACCTTGGGTATTTCGACACCCAACTATCCAGCGAGCCCCGGATAGCTTGGGAACCAGGGCTGCATGCGTTCGAACTGAGCCGCCAACGCCAGAACGGTTTCGTCGGCGTGCCGCCGCCCGATGATCTGCAGGCCGACCGGCAGGCCCCGCGCCGTAAGGCCGGCCGGAACCGAAATCGCCGGGTGGCCGGTATAGTTGATCGGATAAGTCATGCACCAGCCGATCAGCGGATCGACCGCCTCGCCATTGATCGATGTCGGCCCGATCGTGTTGCCGTCCGTGGCATTCTTGACGGGCGGAACGGCCAGCGTCGGCGAGACGATCAGGTCATGGGTTTCGAATACATCCTCGAGGCCCTCATGGACGCCGGTGCGCAAAAGATCGTCGAGCGCATGGTCGATGGCGGACACCTTGTAGGCGCCCTCCAGCATGGCGAGGAACTGCGGGGTGAGCACCTTGGCGTGCTTGCCCATCAGGTCGATGCCCTCCTGTTTCAAGTACACGGCGATGGCAGCATAGTGGATCGAGATCGTGCGCACCCAAAGCGCCGCCAGTTCCTTGTGATCGGCCCTGAAATCGAGCTCGACCTCGTCAACCTCGATGCCACGTCCTCGCATGACATCGACGGCACGGGCAACGACGGTGGCGACCTCAGCGTCCACCGGGAAATTGCCTAGTCGCGGGCTGTAGGCGACGCGCAGTTTCGGCGTCCACCCGGCAACGGCGCCGACATAGTCGACGCCTTCATCCGCCAGGCAGAACGGGTCGCGGTTGTGTGGCCCGGCCATGATCTTGGTCATCAGCGCGGCGTCCGCAACGGTGCGGGTCAGCGGTCCGATATGGACCAGAGGATGTCCCCACAGGAAGGCGTCGGGGCGAGTCACCGAAGGAATGCGGCCGAAAGAGGGCTTGAAGCCGACGGTGCCGCTGAACGAGGCGGGGATGCGGACCGAACCACCGCCGTCCGTGCCTTGCGCCAGGGCCGCCATGCCGTCGGCGACCGCTGCCGCACTGCCGCCGGACGAGCCGCCGGAATTGTAGCCGATCGCGAAGGGCGTGCTGGTCGGCCCGAAGCGCAGATTGTCGGTGATGCCCTTATGGCCGAACTCCGGCGTGTTGGTCTTACCTAGCACGATGGCGCCTGCGTCGAGCAGGCGCTCGACCGCCACGGCACTTGTTTTGGGCACCCGGTCGTGCACCGCCCACGACCCCATTGAGGTCGGCACGCCGGCCATATCGTCGAGGTCCTTGATGCCGACGGGGACGCCATGCAGCGGTCCAAGCGGACCGCCTGCCATCACGGCCTTTTCGGCGGCCCGCGCAGCTTCCATCGCCTGGTCGCCGAGAACCAGCGTATAGGCGTTGACCACCGGGTTGCGCGCCTCGATGCGGCGCAGATAGGCCTCGGTCACTTCAACCGGCGACAGGTCGCGGCGCCGGATGCGCTGGGCCAGTTCCGTGGCTGGCAGGAAACAGATCTGGTCGTCTGCAGAAGTCATAAGCCGTTCCACCTTGTTGGGTGCTATTTGATGAACACTGGATTTGCCGCGCCGCCGGTGCCCTTGCTCACTTTGACCGGACTGGCGCAGTAGAAGCCTTCGTAGCGGCGGTCCGAGGCACAGTCGGCGGCCAGCAGGTCGAGCGATGCCATTTCGGTGAACGCCACGCCCAGATTGCGCATCAGCGCGGCGTGCAGAACCAGCATCAACCCGGTCTCGGGCTCGTAGGTTGTCTCGTTGGCCAGTGTGTCGGTAACTAGACAGGGGATCTGCATCTCGTCGAACCAGCGCACGAGGTCGAGGCTGAAGGTCAGTCCGGGTTCCCAATATCCATCGCCGACGCACTGGCTTCCCGCCGCCAGTGCGCCGACCCAGCCGGTGCGAACGAGAAGGATGCTGCGCGGCAGGATATCGACCGCCTGGGCCCGGGCGCATTCCATGAGGTCGCGATGCGTGAATGTTTCAGCGCGCTCAAGGGCCGGTTTGCCGCGGAACCGGGCAATGTCGAGCAGCACGCCGCGTCCGACGATCCCGCGCTCCGCGATCGGCATGATGCTGGCCTTGGTCATGCCGCCATTGGTACTGCTTGCCGCGAAGCCGTTCCAAAGCGTGTCGTCGAACCACATGTGGCCGAGCGCGTCGCAATGCGTGCCGGCCTGTGCGAAGCCGGTGATATAGTCGTCTGCGAATTCGAGGCCGCCGGCAAGCGGTTGCCAGTGACCGTTCGCGAAGCCGGCCTTGTCGGCGACCATGAAATGCTTCGCCGGCCAGCGGCCGGGAAAGACGGCATCGCCCTCAGAGGTCCCGACCGGCACGCCAAGGGTGAAGGTGCGGCCGTCCCGCACCGACGCCAGGCCGCGCTTGACCTCGTCGGCGGTCAGATAGTTGAGCGCTCCGATCTCGTCGTCGGCACCCCAATGCCCCCAGCGGCTCGGCGCATTGCCCAGCAGCCGGCGCAGCGTCATCGTTTCAGTCGCGCTCATGCTTCCGCCTGCGCGGTCGCCGGCTGCCTGGCGCCGGTGATATAAGCGACGACGTCCTCCATGTTGGTGCCGGAACTTGCGAGATCGGCGACCTTGCGGCCCCTGCGCATCACCACCACGCGGTTGCACACCTGCCAGAGATGATCGAGATTGTGGGTGACCATGACGATCGTCAGCCCCTGGGCGCCGAGTCGTTTGATGAGGTCGAGCACCTCACGGGATTCGCGTACGCCGAGCGCCGCGGTGGGCTCGTCGAGCAGCAGCAGCTTGTGGCCCCAAAAGGCACCGCGCGCGATCGCCACCAATTGGCGCTGGCCGCCGGACATGCGATCCACCGGTTTGCTGCGCACCCCGGGGATATCGATGTGCAGTTCCTCGAGGCCGCGCATCGCGATGTCGCCCATCGATTTGCGGCGGATCCAGCGCAGCAGCGCCGGGCCGCGGCCAAGCGCGATCTCGCGGCCGAGAAAGAAGTTTTCGGCGGCAGTGAACGTGCCGATCAGCGACAGGTCCTGATAGACCGTCTCAATGCCGAGGCGTTGCGCTTCGGACGGCGGCGACAACTTTTGCGGCCGCCCTTCGAGGATCACGTCGCCGGAAGTCGGATCATGCGCGCCGGCCAGGATTTTGATCAGCGTGGACTTGCCGGCACCATTGTCGCCAACGAGGCCGAGTATGTCGCCCTTGGCGATGTCCAGCGAAACGTCATCGAGTGCCTGGATGCCGCCGAAGCTGCGGCAGATCCGGCGCAGGCTGAGCAGCATCTTCTGCGCCATGGCCTATCCCCTCGCATAGCGGCGGCCAATACCGCCGAGCGCTACGGCGACGACGAGAAGGCAGCCGGTGAACAGGAACTGAGTGAAGATCGGCGCGCCGATCATGGCCAGCCCATTGTTGCCGACGGCGACCGTCAGCACGCCGATCAAGGTTCCGAGGATATGGAACTGACCCTCTCGCAGCGCCGCCGAGCCGAGGAAGGCGGCCGAGAACGACGTCAGCATGAAGCTGTCACCCGCCGTCACCTGGCCGGAGCCGAGATTGGAGGCCATCAGCACGCCACCGATGGCAGCACAGGTGCTGGCAATGGCGAAGGCAACGATGCGGCTGCGATCGACGGCGACGCCGGCGCGGCGCGCTGATTCCGGGCTGACGCCGATGGCCTTGATGTGTTGGCCCTGCACTGTTCGGTTGAGGATCACCCACAGCAGCACAAGCACGACGGCCATGATGATGACGAGGTGCGGCACTCCGGCAATCCGGCCGATCGCGATATTGGTGAATTCGCGCGATTGGGTGAGCTGCAGCGGAATTCCGCCCGAATAGGCGTAGTTCAGCCCGACGACGATGGTGCCCGTGCCAAGCGTGGCGATGAAGGCGTTCACCCCGATCTTCGAAACGACAATGCCGTTGACAATGCCGATGGCCGTTCCGAGGCCAATGACAAGGAAGATGGCGGGTAGGATCGGCAAGCCACTGCTGCTCAACAGCCCGACCACGAGCAGCCCGCAGAAACTCGCGACATAGCCGATACTGAGGTCGAAATCACCGGCGACGAGTGGCACGGTGAGGCCGGCCGCGACAATGGTGCCGATCGCCATGTCGTTTACGATATTGCGAAAATTGCCGATGGTTGCGAAGGTCCCCGGCTCCAGCACCGAGAAGACCCCCAGCATCGACGCCAGCACGATGATGGTACCGTAGGTCCCAAGCAGGCGCATGAGCAACGCGCGCCGATGTCGGGCATTGGGCGAGGCATAGCCGGTCTGCGTTGACGGCAGGACGCGGGGCGCCTCTGCCGGAGCGTGGGTTTCGGGCAGGGAATGATCAGCGGACATGGCGGCTCTCATGACAGCACTCCGGCCCGGCCAGGCAAGTCCGGCCCAGACCCACAATCAGGAGAGCTTACTGCGGATTGTCCTTGATGAACTTGTCGACGTTCTCTTTGGTGACGAGCGTATAGCCTGGCACAAAGGATTTGGGCTTCCACTGGTCGCCGGCTGCCAGGATATCGGGAATCTGATCGACTAGCATTTTGCCTGCCGAAGTCAGATCGACACCGAGCGTGGCGGTCATCGTCCCGTCTTTGACAGCCTGGACAGCAGGTGCCGTGGCGTTGAACGAATAGACCTTCACGTCGCTGCGGCCGTTCTGCTTCAGCGCCGCGATCGCGCCCATGGCGTTGTCGTCATAGCAGTTGAAGATGGCGAACGGCCCCTTGGCGTTGGCATTGGCTGCAAGCCAGGCGCTGGTCGCGGCCTGCGAGGATTCGGCAGCACCCGGGATACTGATCTCGTGCGAGGTCGCCTTGAGCCCCGGATTTGCCTTGACCGCCGCATCGAAGGCGTCGGCTCGTTCGCGGCACGGAATGCCGGGATGATAGGTGAGGTCGAGTACAGTTCCGGACTTGCCGATGTCCTTCAGCATCAAGTCGATCAGCGGTTGCGCAGCACCGGTACTTGCAGATAGCGCGATCCCGTCTGTCATGCCGCCGCCGGCCGAAAGCACGGGGATCTTTGCGTCCGCCGCCGCCTGGAGCCCGGCCGCCAGGCCCGTCGAATCGAAGACCGTGACGATGATGGCGTCCACCTTCTTGGTTGCCAGCTGCTTTATGCTGGTGATCGCTTGCGAAGGATCGCCATTGGCATTGAGCGTTTCCACCGACCAGCCCTTGGACTTGGCTTCCTGGCTCATCGTGTCGACCATCTGGTTTGTGTCGACGTCGGATGTCGAGAAGGTGACGATGCCGATCGTCAGCTTGTCATTCGCGGCGAGGGCGGCCGACGTGAAGGATGCTGCGACGAGCGCTGCGGTCGAGAGCTTCTGAAAGCGGTTCACTGTGCGTATCCCCTGTTGAGTGTTCCGGCTCACCTCCAGACCGCGCAGCAGCCCAGCTTGGACGCCATCTACAGGTCGTCACAGTCAGTTTGTTTGTTCGTGCGAGCCACGTACTAACTATAGGCACAAGCTCTTATGCCGCGCAACGGCTAATTTCAACCGGCTTTGGTGACTCGAGGTTCAATCGCTGTGGGGCTCTTGGGGCAAGCGCGCAGCTAGGCCGCCTTCTTGGTCTCCGCGACCTGAACGCCCAGTCGGAACGCCTGACCGTCTGCAAACGAACGCGCGTAGCTCTCAGATGTAAAAGGGACCGCGGTGGTGGTGCCGTTGACCGTCACGCGAACCGACCACTCTTTGTCCCTAATAATTTCAACGGCATGTTGCTCATGCGCAGCCATGCATTCCTCCCAGAATCTTCCGTTGAGAGGATAGCGTCGTAAAACTGGTTTGCATGCAAATAATCCGACACCGCGACGTCGAAATGTCGAAACACGCGCAGCTAGGCTTAAGTCGATGGCCTCACCTTGAGCTGTTCGAGATGTTCCTTGGCGAGGTTGAAAAGTGCGGTGGCAGTCTCTTCAGCCGTCCAGCCTTGCTCGATGCAAGAGGACACCAGAGCGGCGTACGCGCCTTCGAGGGCGACTGCGCAGTTCACGCTCCTGTCCGGGCTGTCCTGGGAGAGAAGGGGCGGTTCGACGTGTGCTGTTTGGACATGCAGAATAATTGGCGGAGTGCCAGAAAGTTCCTCCGCACTCGCGCTTCGCACCGCGGTGCCGCCCACAGCGTCTTGCTAAGTGACTTTGCGCCGTAATTCGCTCGCGTTCGAATTGAGAGCGATCTCGGATTGAACACGCGGATTGCCAGGCGGACAAAAAAGCCCCGGCGCTGGGTCGTTGCGCCGGGGCTTTGGGCACGTACAAGCTACACCAACATGTCCGTTTATGAACGTGCGCTAATAAAGTGAAAAAACGGTGAACCACGCATAGGCCGAAGGGCGCACGCTCAAAGCTAGGGTGAAGCGGCAATATCAGTGATGACAAGTTGCGCACCCTGATTGTTCCACCTAGCTTTCGACCGAACGAGGGGACGAGGGTGCCGACTGTGTTGATTTGTCAAGATGATGTACTCCGTCACCGGCCGATGAAGCGAGCCGGCTCGAACCGCAAATCTCGAAATGTCTAGTGATGGCCACTGGGACCCCGCACATTCGGAGATTCGAAGCTGATTTTCAGGTGGTGCTAAGCAAGGCCGGCAAGGTGGAGACGATCACTTATGCTAGTATGCTCATACATCGCTTTGCTCTGAGTGGCGGCCCAGCAGCTTGGGTTAGGGGGGGCGGCCGCTGGGCCTGACCAGCGAGCCTTAGGGAATGCTCGACTGGCTGGTTAATATATTAGATAAATCTAATGTAATTGAACCATGCGAACGAAGTACGCGGCGGTAAGAAAGTGGCTGGCACGATTCACTTACCGCGCGCTTTTGCCTTGGGTTCTGGCGAGCTTTCGGACGGGTTTGCGGCCAATTTTGCAGATCGCCGATCTGTTACCCACAGGGACTTTTTCCTCGCCACCAAATCGTCACGATCGCCCTCAACGGTCGCTCGGCTATGCATCGCAGCTGTGGCGTAGTCGGCTCTGTTGGTTCGATAGTCTTCTTTTTGGACAGTCATCGTTTGCTCCCAGTTTCATAGCCCCTCTTTTTGCCCTGGCGGGGAGATTAACTGCCGGTGCATTACGCGAGTCAATCGAATTAAACGACCACTCCGCAGTCGCGAGGGGAGGGAAGCAAGCCGACAATTTTAACGTTGGAACGGCTTACAAAGTGCCGGCAACACAGCCGCCCTTTCGTCGGTGTGCGTTGATCGCGTCCATGTTGCCCTTCAGCTCGCTGATCGTGGCTTAACGTGCCTTGATGTCTGTGTTGTCCATCATGCTGCCAACCGGCAAGCCAAGCCAAAACACGCCGTCCACGTCATGGCGGGCGGTTCTGTCTTGTACGGCCATTATCGGCACCAGGTCGGAACTCGTTCGGTAAAGTTCGGCTTCCAACTGGCTGCAGGACTTGCCCGCATACGCTGGACGAAACCAGCATGGGCTTGATGTCGGCTGGGCGAGTAGCGCAGCCCGACAAAACGTCGATGGCTACAAACGCACATAACTTTTCATGCTTCCCCCAAAATGCCCGCGGCGGGACGAAGTCTATGTGCCCTGAGGGCGGGAATCTATTCCTATTTTGCGGGATGCCGCACCGTCGCCGCCATGATCAGATTTCCGAGTACATGTTGCCAAGATGGAGCGGCAGGCATGCCTACTGACGAAGGAACTGCGGGTCGCGCAGTTGTCCCTAAGGCCGTTCTGTCCGCACTACGACGCCATCGACAATTTGCACGGGACCTAAAGCGGGCGCTCAACTTGCTGCATGACCGCCCGGCGGATTACGAAGAACCGCATTTCGCCCCCATGTCGCGAGGCTGAAGAACTAGTCTGTCAGTTTAGTGAAGTCGTGGCGCCGCGCGCGAACATGTGCCAGCAAATTCGTTTCGTTTACGACCCCTGATTGAAAGAGATTCAGCGTCGTCGAGGCCAGAATCTGACCATCTATCGAGGTGCTGTACCATTTGGCGTCGGCGGTTACCTGGTCGACAACCCGCTGGCAGATCGCCCGATCTTTAGGTCTAAGGAACTGACTTTTCAGTGCTCGTAGCATCTCGACGCCTTGAAACGGGGAGTCACCTGTCTCCCGCGCGATACCCACGCGTGGTCTCCGAGCATGGACCCTAAACGCATTCAGACAGAAAATTGCCATTCGTTTGAGTGGTACCGATGTCGCGTGATAAGCGGCGGTCCGCGAGCTAATCCACCATGTCGCGCAGCGGCTTCTTGCGCTTTGGCGTCCTGTACTTCTCGACCAGCCTGACCTTGTCGATGTCGATCGTCACCAGCGGTCCCAGATCGACGGTCACCCTGCCGCCTTCCTCGTCTATGAGCGTGATCTCTCCGGCGAGCTCGATCTGCTGCCCCTTCTTCACCTAGGTATGATCGATGATCGAATGCGGAAAGCTATAGCTCGGGATGGAAACGCTGACGTGGTCCTCAGTGACCCGTCTGCGAAGGTGGCCGTGATCGCCACCTCGTCACGAATGGAAATTCCGCGCGCCGTTCCATGAGTCAGGTGCGCTCGGCGCCTTACTCAAGATATTGCTAATGGATGAGCCCGCTTCCTCCGATCGATGGATGGAGCCGATCGTGGGCCAGTGCTACTTTGATGCATCGCGCGACTTACCCGACAAGAGCTGGCTCCAGGGGCCAAATATGAGCAAGACGACTCTCATTGCTATCGCAATCCTCGCGATCAGTGTCGGCTGTGCCGAATCCAAGGACCGTAAGGTCGAAACCGCGACCCTCGGCACGCACGCCAATTCGAAGAACCTGCCGGTTTGTGCCGCGTCAAGCTCACTCTTCGAAGTCCTCGGTGATAAATGTTTTCTCGTCACTGGTTCGATGATCTATGGCGACATCGCCGAACTCTCCCGGACAATCACTTTGAGTTGTTAGCCCGAAGCAACAACCTCCCAGCGCGGCCTCCATTCTCCGGTATGAAGTTGCGTCGCAGCGGCTGCCTTCGCCCAGATATCGACCCAGTCTTCGCGCGTCGCCAATACCGGCGCAATCCCCAGTCATCACGGGCCTCTCCAAAATTCTTATGCCGTCCGCACTTGCGGTCGAGCGTGTCGCGCAACACAGCAGCGCCTCTGCATCGTTTAGGCAACCCAACGCATACCTTCCGGTCCGGAAACTCGCTTACGCGTTTCATCGTCCATTCGGCAGTGGAAAATTAGGCCGATTTGGCAGTGCTCAGATTCGCGTAGCCGTCCTGCGATCCGATCGGAGACGATGGCGAGTGGTTGCGGCAACTGCGCCTCAAGCTGGCGACCGCCGTCTGCAGCGTGCTGCTGCGGAGCAACGCTGACGCTGCGCTCCTCCGGACCGTCGCAAGACCCTTGATTATCCGGCCTAGAGACAGACCAACGCCGGCGCAACCTCACCCTGAAACCAAAAGACATATCGGTGACGTCCAACAGCTATGCTCCCAAGGGTTCAAGCGCCTGCAAACATTTCACCATGCCAATTTCGCCATCGCCGCTTGCGACCAGGCTCGTGCATACCTCGATCACCATCACCAAGACCCTGCGAGACGCGGAAGAGGCAAGCCGCTTCATGAAGAGGCTAGAAGTCCCCAAACCCAAAAGCCGCCGATCGATTTGAGCCGCAGTAACGAAGTGTAACCGGGTTCGCACTACAAGAAGCTCAAACCGCGCAAGACCGCTGATCGATACGACCGCGATGTTCAACGGTCTTGCCCAATGGAAGCCGCCCCAATGGAAATCGTCACGAACAACCCTACGAACAGGCATCTGATGACTTCACGGCGTTTTGCGCCTCTCTTCTGGACGCAGTTCCTGTCCGCCTTCAACGACAATTTCCTCAAGAACACGCTGGTTTTCCTTATTCTGTTCACCCTGGCGGCGGACAAGGCGGCATCACTGGTCACCCTGGCGGGTGCCGTCTTCATGGCTCCTTTCCTGCTCCTGTCTGCCCTTGGTGGCGAGATCGCCGACCGGTTCGACAAGGCGCTCATCGCCCGTCGGCTGAAATTCACCGAAATCGCGGCAGCCGCTGTCGCAGTCGTTGGGATCGCGCTGTCGTCGATCCCGGTGCTGATGATGGCGTTGCTCATGTTCGGCATCATCTCGGCACTGTTCGGACCGATCAAGTACGGCATCCTGCCGGATCATCTCGAGCGCAAGGAATTGCCCGGCGCCAATGCCTGGATCGAATCGGCAACCTTCGCCGCCATCCTCGGCGGCACTATCGCCGGAGGCGTCGTCTCGGCCGATGGCATAGGCGTCTCGGTCTTCGGGCCGATGATGATGATCCTCGCCATCGGTTGCTGGTTTGTCAGCCGCTACATCCCGTCCACCGGTTCTGCGGCCCCCGACCTAGTCATCGACAAAAACATCTTTCGCTCAACGTGGCGACAGGTCAACGGCTTGCGTACCGACAAGCGGATCTGGCGCGCCGGACTGATGACCTCGTGGTTCTGGCTGATCGGGGCCATTGTCCTTTCGATCCTGCCTACGTTGGTCAAGGATTCGCTCGGTGGCGGAGAAATCGCTGTCACCGCCTATCTCGCGGTGTTCGCCGTCTCGATCGCCATAGGCTCTGCCATAGCCGCATGGATGTCGCAGGGCCGCATCGTGCTCTTACCAGCCCCGGTTGGCACGGCGTTGATGGCACTATTCGGCTTGGACCTGGCCTGGACCATCTGGAGTATGCAGCCTTCGGTCAGGGCCGAAACGCTCGCAATATTCTTCGCCGGGCCAAACACGGTCCATGTTGCGATCGACCTTGCCGGCATGGCTATTGCCAGCGCCTTTCTTGTCGTGCCGACCTTCGCCGCCGTACAAGCCTGGGCGCCCGAAGCCAGCCGCGCTCGCGTCGTCGCCGCCGTGAGCATCGTCAATGCAGGCTTCATGACGGTGGGCGGCATACTCGTCGCCGCGATTCAAGCAGCGGGCGTCTCCACTGGAGGTATCCTGTTCGGCCTCGCCGCACTCAACGTGGTCGCCGCCTGGCTGATGCTGAGATATCTGCCAACCAACGCCTTCCGCGACTTCGTTTCCATTCTGTTCCGAGCCTTCCATCGTCTGGAGGTGGAGGGGCTGGAAAACCTCAAGGCGGCCGGCCCGGCACCCATCCTGGCGCTCAACCATGTCAGTTTCCTCGACGGCCCGCTGGCTTTGACTCTGACCGATGAGGAGCCGGTGTTTGCCATCGACTACACCATCGCCCAGGCCTGGTGGATGAAGCCGTTTATGAACCTCGCCCGCGCCCTGCCGCTCAATCCGGCCAAGCCGATGTCGACCCGCACGCTTATCAAGGTCGTGCAAGGCGGCGATCCGCTGGTCATCTTCCCCGAAGGCCGGATCACCGTGACCGGCGGCCTGATGAAGGTCTATGACGGTGCCGCCATGGTGGCCGACAAGACCGGCTCGATGGTCGTGCCCGTGCGCATCGACGGCCTGGAGAAGAGCTATTTTTCGCGGCTGACCTCGCAGCATGTTCGTCGCCGGCTGTTCCCGAAGGTCAAGGTGACCATTCTGGAGCCCGTCAAACTTCAAGTAGCGCCGGATCTGAAGGGCCGGAAGCGCCGCGCAGCGGCGGGCGCTGCCCTCTACCAGGTCATGTCCGACCTCCTCTTCCGCACCCAGGACATCGAGAAGACCGTGCTGGAGAAGATCGTCCAGACGGCGAACGAACGCGGCATGAAGCAGCTGGCCGTGCAGGACCCCGTTAGCGGGTCGCTGAGTTACGGCAAGCTGCTGACGGCGGCTGCGGTGCTTGGCGAGAAATTCGAACACCTCTATGCCGGCCAGCAGACGCTCGGTATCATGCTGCCCAACGCTAACGGCGCCTGTGCGACACTGCTCGGCGTCATGTCGGCCGGCAAGGTTCCGGCGATGATGAACTTCACCGCCGGTGCGGCCAACATCCTCTCCGCTTGCAAAGCCGCCGAGGTGCGCACCGTGCTGACCTCGCGCGCCTTTGTCGAACAAGCGAAACTCGGCGCCGTGATCGAGGAACTCGGCCGATCGGTCGACATCGTCTGGCTCGATGATCTGCGGGCCACCATTGGCCTCAAGGACAAGCTGCTCGGCCTTTTGCGCAAGAGCGCACCCCGGGTCGCCCGCAAGCCCGGCCAACCGGCGGTGATCCTGTTCACCTCAGGTTCCGAAGGCACGCCCAAGGGCGTGGTGCTAACCCACCGCAACATCCTGGCCAATGCCGCGCAGGCCGCTTCGCGGATCGACTTCCATTCGGGCGACAAAGTCTTCAATGTGCTGCCGATCTTCCATTCCTTCGGCGTGACAGCGGGCACGGTGCTGCCGCTCATCTCGGGCGTGCCGGTCTATTTTTATCCCTCGCCGTTGCACTACCGGATCGTGCCGGAGTTGGTTTACGCCTCAAACGCAACGATCATCTTCGGCACCGATACGTTTCTTGCCGGCTATGCCCGCACCGCACACCCTTACGACTTCCGCTCAGTGCGCTATTGCTTTGCCGGCGCGGAACCGGTCAAGCCTTCGACGCGCGCGACCTATATGGAAAAGTTCGGCCTGCGCATCCTCGAAGGCTATGGCGTGACCGAAACCGCGCCCGTGATCTCCATCAACACGCCGATGTACAACCGCTCGGGCAGTGTCGGCAAAATCATGCCGGGTATGGAGTACCGCCTGGACCCGGTGCCTGGCGTCGAGGGTGGCGGACGGCTGTTCGTGCGCGGGCCCAATGTCATGGCAGGCTATCTGCGCACCGAGAAGCCGGGCGTGCTCGAGCCGCTCGAAGACGGCTGGCATGACACCGGTGACGTCGTCGCCGTCGACGATGTCGGCTTCATCACCATTCGAGGCCGCGCGAAGCGCTTTGCCAAGATCGGTGGCGAGATGGTTTCGCTGGCCGCCGTCGAGGCGCTGGCGGGCGAATTGTGGAAAGGCTCTCTCTCGGCGGTCGCCGCCGTGCCAGATGCGCGCAAGGGCGAAAAGCTGATCCTCATTACCGAGGCCGTCAACGCCACGCGTGCCGAATTCCTGGCCTTCGCCAAGGCCAACGGCGCCATGGACCTGATGGTGCCGGCCGAAGTGCGCGTCGTTGCGAAAGTGCCTGTCCTCGGTTCAGGCAAGCTCGATTTCTCCGCTGTGACCAAAATGGTGAGCGGCTATGACATGAAAACCCAAGCGGCTTGACAATAGCCGACTGAGGAAGTCGGCCTGTTTGCTCAATCAGGTGAAACTGGGCTAGACGCGGATGCATGCAGTTTCGAACGAGGCTTCGACTCGTTTTTGCGGCTAACTTTCTTGTGTATCTCGGTTGGGAACACGGGACCGCCGCGAAAGTTCGGTGCACGCAGCGAATCCTCCCCCTCCAGGTATTGCTGCAGATCGGTATCCCGATCGGCCCGCGCTCCCCGCAAGGGCGCGGGCCTCGGGGCGTTGCTGTGGTGCTGATGCCATCTACTTCGATCCGCAAAACGGAATATGATCCCGACAGCAAAACCCTCTCGGTGTGGTTTGTCGCCAGCGGCAAACGGTACGAATTCGAGGACGTGCCGCCGGACATTTACGCCGAATTCCGAGCCGCCTTCGCCAAGGGTCGCTACTTCAACGACCACATCCGCAATCACTTCCGTTACCGGCTTGTTGCTACCGACGACCGGTGAGGACCCTTGGAGGAGGGATCGCGCATCCCCCGTTTGAGGGATGCGTTCTGGCGTACCAAGACCTAGACCCGTGTCGTGAGTAACGGGTCGACTGCCGGCGCCGGAGGTCTAGAGTTCATACCTCCCATGATTGCCTACTCTGGTAGCCAAGCCGCCGCAGGGCGACGGGTGGACTCACGAGGTCAAGTTCGACGGCTACCGCTCCCAGATCATCATCGACGCCGGCCGGGTGCGCGTCTTCACCCGTCGCGGGCTCGACTGGACGTCGAAATACCGCGACCTCGCCGCAACAGCTAAAACGCTGGACGTTGAGAACGCCATCATCGACGGCGAAATCATCGTTCTCAACGACAAGGGCCTGTCCGACTTTGCCGAGCTGCGAAAAGCGATCACGCGACGCCAGCACGATCTCTATTTCGTCGCCTTCGATCTGCTGCACCTCAACGGTCACGATCTGCGCGAGATGGCGATGGAGCAGCGCCGCGAGATCCTGGAGGGCATCATCCCGCTAGACATCCGCATCCAGTTTAGCCAGGCGCTGCCGGGCGAGGCGAACGCCATCTATCACCTCGTCGATCAGGCCGGCCTGGAAGGCATGGTATCGAAGCGCCTCGGCAGCAGATATGTCAGCGGCCCGACCACAAACTGGCTGAAAACCAAATGCTACACGGTGGGCGAATTCGAATTGCTCGGTGTCGAGTGGGAGCAAGGCAAGCCCGCCTTCGCCCTGATGGCGGAGCCCGGCACGCGCAAATATGTCGGCAGCGCTTTCGTCAGCATCAACCGCGAAATGCGCGAGCGGCTATGGAAGCGGGCGCAGGAGCATGTCGGCTCGCCGCCGAAGGACATGCCCAAACGGCCGGCGACGCAATGGGTCAAGCCAGGGATTAAGGCGCGCATCAAGTACCTGAGAGGTGAGGAAGACCTGCGGCATGCCTCGCTGCAGGATTTCTGGGACGAGGGTTAGTGCGGGTCTCGGAACCAATGCCTTTTGCGCATCGCCAACGCTTCTTTGAACGCGCGCGCCGCTCCGTCGCATGCCGCCTTCGAAGGACCATTGCACTTGAGAATGATCTCAGCCGTCCTGACAGTTAAGCCGTGCCTTTCGGCGAACTCTGCGGCGCTATAAGGATCGTCTTCAAGCGCGGATCTCGCTTTCGCCATTATGTGGCTTTCCTGAACAACTCAAGAAGTATCGCCTCGTCGGTGCAGCCGTTGCCGAAGAGCGAAATGAGCGTCGCTGCCAGCCCATCTACTTCCGGGGATGATGGATCGAGCTTTCGCTCGCTGCAAAACTGATCGAAGACCCGCTGACAAATTGCGAGATCGTTGGGATAGAAACCATGGCCCGAAGGGCGCCCCAGCATCTGACTCACTCCCTCCCAAAGGAGCCGCGAGTTAGAAACAAATTCAACTACCGCTCGTAAGGGGAGTCAATGACACCGGAAGGAGTGTTAAAAACATACAATCTGAGCATCTCGTCAGTTGTCTTTTCGGGAAGCTTAGTATACCAGTAGTTACCGTCACCAAAGGGGCGGTGTCCCTATGGTTGACGAAAATGAGCATGATAAGGCTACGGCGGTCGGTGCGGTCGTGAAGCACCTAATGCAACAAACCGGCATTTCCGAACCACAAGCCAAAGACCTTGTAAACCTGATAGGAAACAATTGGTCATCGCTTCTACGTGAAGCCCGCTTTCTGCGTGGAACCCGCTAATCGCGCGTAAGCCGTTCGACTGTCTCGATGATCGCCTTTGCAAGTGCCTCGCCCTCATGCACCGGCAACGGGCCATAGAGCAGGTTGACCGCCTCCTCGCTAGGCAGAACGCCGGCGGGGCAGGTCAGCTCAATCGCCATGCGAACGAGCTGCAGGCCAGTTCTTTCCCCATATTTGTAGTTCTCATCCATCGCCAGGATACTGGCGCTGGGCTGGCGATCGTCAAGACGGCGCCATTTCGACTGGATGTTCGAGCTGCCCGAAACCCCAGGACCTAAGTCTGACCGCGTTGGGCTATGGTCCTGCGCACAATAGCGCCTGGAACTTGCACGGCGGGTTGAAGTTGATAACGTTGTCATGCGTATCCTAGTCCCTTCATGCGCTGATAGGTACCCTCCCACTGCTCGCACAGTGGCGAGCGGACCCTCGATCGCGCCCGCCTCCAGGAAGCCGCCAAGACCCTGCGACTCCGAACGAAATAAGAACAACAATGTCAAGAGCGCCTTGACCGGAGAGGAATTTGTTCCTTATTTCTGTTTCAATCTGAGGCGGGAAGGAATGGTCGCGAAGTGCCAAAAGCGCTGGTCGGCGAAGCTATGGCAAAAACAGCGGAGGACAATTTCCGGATCGAGGTTTGGGACCGCGAGGAGAAGGCGCTCGTTGAGACGATAAGTCGATCGCCGGATTCGAGCGTCAGCCAGGCCGCCTGGCAGGCAGCTATCAGGCGCCGGCCGGGGATGCTGCTGATCCACTACAACAGCCGGCATGTGATGGAGAAGATCGTTACACCGGGCGAGCCCACGGTACCGCCGCATACCATCGTTGCGGGTAGCGTGCACGCCGGCCTCGACGTATCGCTTGGCGATCTGCGCGAATGGCACACGCTGCGCGCCTGGTGCAAAAACTGCTCACATCATGCCGAGGTGAAGGCCGCTGGCCTGGTCCGGCGCTATGGCAAAGATGCGCTTTTCAGCACGGTCGAAAGGGCCCTGTTCTGTACGAGCTGTGACAGAGGCGGCCCGGTCAGGTTGGAGATCCACAAGCTGCCGAGGAACTGAAGCGCTCGCCTAGCGGGGAAGGTGGCCGGCGCCGCTTGGGGGGCGTTGGGGTAGTTTGCCTGAATAGGCGCCGGCCGGGCGGGTTGGGGTCCGCCGCGGTGGATAGTACCGAACTTGGTGATTCAGGTAATTCCGCGATCACGGAAGACGGCCTACGCGCACCCGTCGGTTTCGCTTTCCTCGTCAACCGTCTTCACTGTGTTAAGGCCCGCTATTCCAAACATTACTTGATCAGTGAGGAAGCGCTCGTCTGGCTGGGAGAACGGACGGCACTGCACAAGTGCGCTGAACAGATCTGCCGTGGAGCATCTGGCGCGCATGAAGGAAGCCGCAGGTGCCTAGCACGCGAGGGGGAAGTCGCGCGGTCGTCTATGATCTTAACTGCGCAACGACCACGCCGCGGGGCGCCCGGGTTGCGAGTTTGCCGGAGCTTGCGCAACGAGCAGTATACCAGTTGCTGCTTCTGACCTGCGAAGGGATCGCCGCATCGTTGGCTCGGAGGGAGAAAGCAAACGAACTTGGAACTGGGCTTCCTGAGTGTAACGATTAAGTATCGATAAGAGGTCATTATCGATAGTGAGAAGGTCGCCAGAGAAAATCCCCTGCAAGTCAACCTAACAGCGAGATAGCTTGACTATGGCGAATCAGTCATCATGAAACCAATGGCTTACGACATCAGCTATTTGTCCCTGAAAACCCTCATAGGGCCGGTTTCCCGCGCAACCGAGGTTTCGGCGCGCCTTGACGAGCGGCTGGCCCGCTCACCGGTCCGCGACGGTTTTGTCGAGCGCCAGCACTTCGCCGACGCGGCTGCCGCGCTCTGGCTCGCGGGCGAACTCGTCCACGTCGAAGACCTCGTCCTGCACGACGCCCATATGGACATTCGGACGCCGACCCACGAGCTCACCCGCGCGCATGCGGTGCTGCGAACCCGACGGCGAATTTTTGCGCAGAAGCCGGACTGGGCGCTCAGCCGCGACGGTTTATTGGCCCTGACCGGCCGCGGCGGCGCGATGTCGCCATCGGCACAAAAAAGCCGGGAAGGGCAGGGGGTTCCTGCCGCCAGCGCCACTGAAGCCGATGGTCGCGATGACGCTGAGGACGACCTGCTGGCCGAAGAATTTGCCGAGATCGATGCCGTCCTGGCACGCTCATCAAAAATCCTGAGCGGCGCCGACGTGCCGGCTCGAAAAGAGGAAACGTCTCGACGCTGGAATGAAGAAGTACGCCTGGCCGAATGGCAGGCCGTCATCGCGGAAACGCGAGACCTGCCGGTCGTCCTGCGCGGCGCGATCCTGCTCGAGGCCTGGTCCGACATCGAGGTGCTGCAGCACGGTGCTTGGCTCGGGCCGCTGCTCGTGGCCGCGCTGCTGCGGCAGGAAGGAATTGGCGCCAACCATCTCGCCAGCCTGCATCTCGGCGCCAAGAACATACCACGAGAGCGGCGGCGGGCGCGCAATCGCTCCGATCGGTTGCTGGCCTGCCTCGATGGAATCCACGACGCAGCACTGGCCGGCTTGAAGGAGCACGATCGGCTGACGATGGCGAAAGGCCAGATAGAGCGGCGACTGCGTGAACGACGCGCGAGCTCAAAATTGCCCGACCTGGTCGAGCTCGCGATGTCGCGGCCACTCGTCTCGGCTGCCATGATCCAGGATAGGCTAAAAGTGACAAAACAGGGAGCGCTCAACCTGGTCGGCGAGCTCGGGCTGCGCGAGATGACGGGGAGGGGAAGGTTTCGGGCATGGGGAATTGTTTAGTCCGCAGCCGTTCGCCGTAAGGTTCTTCTACCTTACGAAGTTATCGAACTTGACGAACTTGCGCTCTGTAACCATATTGGTGACAGCAGGAGGTTCTCATCATGGCCGCTCCAAAACGCAGCAATCATAGCGGGACCGCATCGCATGCGGGAGTCGCCGCCCTGAGTTTCACGACAAAGCTGCCGGCACAGGCAGACTTCAAGAGGGTATTGCTGGAACGCTATCAGGAAGCGATCGCACGCAGCCGCAAGATCGGCCACCGCGTATCGTTCCGGGTAGAGGTCGATCCGGCCGCCGGCGCCCAGACGATCACGCCGGTTGAAGAGCAACCGATCGCCTCAGACGATACCTTTCCCGTCGAGGACTCGGGCATGCCCGATGCCGAACTCGAGGCGGCGCTTGCCGGAGCGCGCGCGCGTGGCCGCAAGCGTGTCGCCGAGATTGTAGCCGGCGAGGACATGCTGAGCGCGGATGCCTTTGCCAAGCTGCTCGGCACGTCGCGGGTGACCGTCAACGCCAGGCGGCAAAATGGGCAAGTGCTCGGGATCGATGGCGCGAAGCGCGGCTTCCGCTTTCCTGTGTGGCAACTCGACAAAGACGGCCGGCCGTTCGGGGCATTGCCGACGCTCCATGCGACGTTTGGCAATAGCGCCTGGGCGGTGTACCGGTTTTTGGTGTCGCGCCATGGCGCCCTCGATGGGCGGACCGGCCTTCGGGCCCTTCAGCAAGGCGATGACGCTTCGGTGTTGGCAGTGGCGGAAGGCATGGCCAGGGGCGATTTCGACTGAATGCCCGGCGTTCCACCTCCACCCGATTTCGCGCGCGCAAAGCTCGAAATCGAGACCATACCGCGGGGTCGGACGTTCGGTCGGATCTACTGGAGCACCTATCCTGATCCATTGGGGTACGGGAAGTCGCCGAGCCGGTTCAGCGATCCTCGACGCCGTCTTGACGCCAACCGGTTTGGCGTTCTTTACCTCGGTGACTCCCTGAAGGTGTGCTTCCTCGAGACCGTACTCCGCGACCGCCGCGAAGGAATCCTTGACGATCTTCCAATAGAGGAGGTGGAGCTGACCCGACGGCACTATGCGGAGATCGCGACCACGACAAACCTACGCCTGGTCGATCTCAGAGGCGACAATGCCGTTCGGATGGGTGTGCCGACCGATGTCGTTCGGGCACAGCGGCAGAACCTGGCACGCCGGTGGTCACTGGCGTTTCACGAGCACCCATCTGAGCCCGACGGGATCATTTATCCCTCGCGCCTCAATGAGGCGACCAATCTTGCCATTTACGATCGCGCGGTACCGAAGCTTCAGGCGAAGCGTGTTATGACCCTTCTCGGTGCGCGAGGGCTGGCTCAGGTTCTGGAGGATTTCAGGGTGGGGTTGGTGTGAAGATGCAGCACGTATCCGTATCGCTTGGAGAAGATGGCCGTATCGCCAGACGCGTCCACTAAACCGGACCAACGGAACGACCGGTGTGGGGCCGAATGCCGAACGTCAGCATTCGGCACATGACTGAGCGAAGCTGACATAAGCTTCAACAATGATGATGGCAGCGGCGGTAGGATTAACCGTAGTGCTGTTCCGCCACGTGGCTCCCCTGGAGCACTTTTTGGAGGGCAACGCTATTCTTGGTGCGCTTGAAATGCTCGTTGTAGTCTCTTGGGGCAGCCTCACTCGGGAGTGGCGGCCCATAACCCTCATCTACAAGAAATTGACGAAAGCGGCGGCGCATCAGCACGTCTGCCCTGCGTTGATGACTTGTGAAAAGCAGTTCCGCGCCCGCGCTGGATGACGTCGTTGCGGCGAGCGCGGCCGGCGCAAACGCGGGTGCGCCGCGCTCGGCCGTCCGGGCGATTAGGATCGTCCTAACGCACCACACGATCCGCTTAGCAATAATAGCGGTTGTCAATTCGTCCGCGTGTCGCTCAATAAACCATCCAAGATCGGAAGCGAGGCTGATTTCGCGGCCGTAGCTCTCTCGGACCTTGAACGAGGCGCGCAGCTGTTCGAGGTGGTTGGCCGGGTCGAAAATTGGCTTGGCCTCCCGCGCGATGTGGCAGACAAACAGATCGCCATCGCCGGCGTCGGCCAGCAGCTTGAGCAAGGGATAGAAGAACATTGACAGGTGGCCGATCGAGCGATGCCGGGGCTCGCCCGGCGGAGAGACTAGAAGAAGGTCGGTGTCGGAGCCCCTCTCATTGTCACCGCGCGCGCGACTGCCAAACAGCAGGATCGCGCTGATCCCGGCGAGGTGTGGATCCCGTTCGCTCACGCGGATGCCCGCGCGACCGCAGCCGTGGAGAGCTTTCGGGCAGTCTCCCTCGCCGCCACAACCTCGGCGCGGTTGAGGAGGACCAGCGGCTGCTTGCCCGGAACGAGCACGTTCGGCTCGACGTCCAAGTTGTTTTCCGTCATGAGTAAGCCGACGCGCCAATCGCTGTCTCGTCGCCTCCGCAACGCGACTGAATGTCATCGACGGCACGCCAATATAGGCAGAAGCTGCCATCGGCGTTGATGTGGCGCTCCGGACAGAAGGCCGGCAGCAGCGTCGGCGTCACCTCCTTGGCCGAAGCTTATCTCTGGGATCACGGGACGTTCGCCGTGTCGGAATATCCCATCAGCTCGCTCGAGGATGCGATCGAACGCGCCGACTTCACCATCGCCGTGGCCAAGGCTGACGACATCCTCGTTCTGCGGGGCGAGAGCAGTAAGGTCGCCCGCGACAACGTGCACTTCGAATACGGCATCTCGGTCGGCCGCTTGGGTCGCGAGCGTTCATTTCTGTTGGTCGAGGCGGACGCCAATATACGTTTGCCCTCCGACCTCGCCGGGCTGACCACGCTGAGATACCAGGGGGGCGATCAGGACAAGATGGAAAGGTCCGTCGCGAAGGCGTGCGATCAGGCGCGGCAGCGGATCGAGTTCATCGGCGTGCGCCGCGACAGAAGGGCCGGGTAAGTCCCTACCACATGCGCGGGCTGTTAGGGCCCGGCGGCCCTAACCAGCACCCCTTTCCAGCCTTGCTGCCAACGCGCTATTCCCGCAAGCCCACCAGACGCCAGCCATCAACTAACGGCTGCGCATCACTCGGGCTCTTGAAGGGTGAGTTCGCCACCAAATCACCGACCTTCCAATTTGGATTGCCCGCAAGAAATAGGCGGGCTTCCTCCTGTGCCTCAGGAACGCGACCGGCAAGCGCAAGCGCGGGAACCAGGTGCTCCCTCGAACCCGTCCCGTACGTTTCCTCCCGGCTCAATGACGCAACGGCTTCTTCGTAGTGACCGGCGGAAATCTGCGCCATGCCCATGATCCAGAAATACCAACCGGGTGGACGAGGATTTATACGGAGCGCAGCGCCACAAGCTATCAGCGCCGCTTGCGGATCGCCTAAGTAGATTTGCAGCTCCCCCATCCACGCAACCGCATCTGCATTGTTGGGATTAAGCCGAACGGCAGCATCGAATTGGGATTTTGCTTCATACCAGTTGCGCTCATAAAGCTGAACGCAGCCCAGGATCCTGCGAGCGGGGAATCGTCGGGATCGATTTCAACGGCTCGTTGCGCGTGTATCAGAGCCTTTGCGCGGCTGGGCTCCTGTGGCTCTCCCCATATAATCCAGCCAAATAGCAGTGAGATGGCAAGATTGCTGTGCCCCTCGCAGTAGTTTGGATCGATCTGAACGGCACGTTCCAAGTCAGCACATGCCTCACGGTTGTCTGATCTAGAATTGTTGCACTTGCCTCGCGACCTAACACAAAGATCATAGGCTTCGAGATTTGACGGTCGGGAACGGGCAACAAGTTTCTTTTCACCAAGCTTGCCAGAAATCGCTTCAACAACACGTCGCGTGACCTCGTCCTGAACGTCGAAGATGTCGGCGATTTCGCGGTCGAAGCGCTCGGCCCACACGTGATTGCCGCCTTCTTCCGCATTGATAAGCTGCACATTGACGCGCAACCGCTTGTTGGACCGCCGGGCGCTGCCCTCGAGAACATATTTGACGCCAAGATCGCGAGCGATCTGACGGACGTCGGCGGGCTTGCCTTTATCGGCAAAGGTGGAGTTGCGGGCGATCACGAAGAAGCCGGACACATTCGACAGATCGGTGATGATGTCCTCCGTCAGCCCGTCGGTGAAAAATTCCTGTTCGGAATCGCCACTCATGTTGATGAAGGGCAGCACAGCAATTGAAGGCTTGTCGGGCGGTGCGAGCGGCTGCGAAAGCTTATCTAGAACAAGGGGCGCAGTTGGTGCCGCAGGCTTTGCCTTAGTTGGGACGCCGACCTGCAGCGAATAAACCCGGATCGGATAGGCAATGTTCCTGAGTTGCACCTCACCGCGATCGTTGATCGCGATATCGAGCCTTGACTTAACCTGCCAATAGGCTTGTTCGGAAAGACAGATATTGCCAGGTTCGCAGATTCCTTCCAGGCGCGCGGCGATATTGACCCCATCGCCCATAAGGTCGCCATCGCGTTCTTGCACGACGTCGCCCAGGTGAATGCCGATGCGGAACTCGATGCGGCGATCATCCGGCACCCCGGCATTGCGCTCAACCATGGCATTCTGCACTTCGATCGCGCAGCGCACTGCTTCTACCACGCTGCTGAACTCGACGAGGCTCCCGTCGCCTGTGCGCTTGACGACGCGACCACGATGAACAGCAATGGTGGGGTCGATGAGATCGCTGCGCAGAGCCCGCAGTCGTGCCAGGATGCGATCCTCGTCCGCGCCCGCTAGCCGACTGTAGCCGACTACATCCGAGACCAGGATCGCTGCTATTTTGCGGGTCTCACTCATGTCGTGCTCCCTCCGTCCAGTCTGGCACTACTGCGGAGCCAAAGGAAGATAGCTCCGAGCCATTGGTCGGATGGTCCGCGTAGGATCGACACCAGTCGTTCGAGATGGATGTCGGGCGCACAACTTGCCTGTGGCCTGCAAATTAGCGATGTCCGCTTTTGGTGGATGGACGGCGTCGTGGGAATGACTGGCATGGGCGCATTGCCGTCCGGCAGCCTGTGGGCCGGAAGCGGCCAATCGCTAAGTATAGAAATGACCCAACACCGGCCGCCCTTGGCGAGTGTGCTCCACCCATTGCCCTAGCGAATAGCGGCCTGACCGCCGCAGCCACGACCCGCGCAAGCCCTCCTGAACCCCAGCTGAACGCCGCCTTCAGCCTTAGTTCGAACGGCATCTCCTAAAAAGAAGCCGTTCAACCGCGGTCCCGTCCGCCAAAGGAGACGCTCTCATGATCCGCAATTCTTTCATCGCAACCGCGCTTGCCGCTGTTGTCGGTATCACTGCCGCCGCTCCGGCCATGGCCAATGACGTGCGCATCGAGCAATATGGCTGGTCGAACTCGGCCGGCGGCGCCCAGAACCGCTTCAACAACCGTATCCGGGTGTATCAGAACGGCCGCTTCAACAAGGTGATCGGCCAGCAGCGCGGCCGCCACAACCTTTCGGCTATCGGCCAGGACGGGGCCGGCAACTACGGCGCCACCTACCAGAACGGCAACCGCAACGTGGCCGGCGTCGGCCAGTTCGGCTCCAACCACACCACCATTCTGACCCAGGACGGTAACGGCAACATTGCTGCCGGCGTACAGGTGGGCCACGGCTGCGATGCCAATGTCAGCCAGGGCGGCAGCGGCAATGTCGCAGCTTTCGTCCAGGCCTGCCCATAAACACGGCAACGGCCAGGCGGCCGCCGAAAAATTCCGGGGCCGCCGCTAGCCAAGCCAAGGAGACGAACCATGCCCCGCATCGTCAAGCATTCCCGCCGCGTCATGGCGGCACTCGCCCTGGTCCTGGTCCCGGCCGGCGCGCTGGCGACCATGGCCACCGCCGACCAGTCCGTTGGGCCGGTGCGCTGCGAGATCCGCGCCACGCCGGAAGGGGGCATGGTCTCGCTTGAGGCGCTTGCCTATGCCGACAGAAACGTGAGTGGCACCTATTCCTTCCATGTCGAAAGCACCGGTCGCACCGGCGGCACCAGTATCGAGCAGGGCGGCGCCTTCAGCGCCGCGCCCGGCAAGCCAGCTACGCTCGGCGCTGTCACGCTCGACGCGAAGGGCGCCGTTTACGACGCCAAGCTCGAAGTTGCGGTCGATGGCAAGAGCATCGGCTGCGCCGCGCGGGTCGGCGGCGCGACCTGATTGCACCGGCCAGTTTACGAAAAAGGGCGTCGGCGTTCGGCGCCCTTTTCTATGTGTGCCGAGCAGGGAAAAATGACTGAACGACAGCTGAACGACGGGTTCCGGGATGGTTCAGCCGCAATATGGGAAGGTTGGCCATAGGCTGGAGGCAGCCGGAAATGAAGACCAAGATGACCCGCAATATGTTCATAACCCTTACTGCCGCTCTCGTTGCCGGCAGCATCGGCCAGGTGGCGCTGTCCGCACCGGCCTACGCAGGAGGCTGGGTGTCGGTGACATTTGCTCCTGCCAACGCCCGCGACGCCGGCGCCCTGGCGACCGGCCTGCGCGTCTATTCGAAGTATCGCGGCCTGCACGGCGCCAGAATCCGCCAGTCCGGACGCGGCAATCTGGGCATCATCCATCAGGAGGGCAACGGCCATTCCGCCATCCTGAGGCAGAACGGCAACGACAACGCCTACGGTATTTTCCAGTTCGGAAGGAACACCGAGGCCAATGTCGTGCAGAACGGCGACGGTGGTGGCGGCGCCATCTTCAGCTACGGCTGGTAACGGCCTATAATCGGGGCGCGAGCGGGACTCGATCCCCTTGCGCGCGACCCAATCATGCGGGCCGAACATCTCGGCAGAGCCGAAGATGTCGGCGCTGCGCAAGCCTACCTCGACGCCGCATATCGCGAGGCCAGCGCCTACCACTACGACGGGGCCCTGGAATTGATCGGGCAGGGACTGGCTGTGAAAAGCAACGCAGGAACGGAACCCGGTCTTTATTGTGCCAGCGGCGACATTCAGCACAATCCAGGTCTTATCGCCGACGCGCGTGCGGCCTATGAGGAGGCCTTGGCACTGGCCATTGAGGAGAAAGACCACTGCCGCGCCCGCATCGGTCTTGCCGCGGTCAACCGCGTCACGGACGACCTCGATGGCGCATTTGCCGATCCGAGAGCAGCGGAAGAGATTGCGGAGATCACGCGATCTGGCCTTCTTCGGGGATCTGGCCGGGCTTGCACACGCCGACACCTTCGCCGCCTGGCTCGCGCCCGCCACGCAAATCCGAATGGGTCGTCTACGCCAAGCCCCCATTCGGCGGTCCCGAGGCTGTGCTGGCCTATCTCAGCCGCTACACCCATCGCGTGGCGATCTCGAACAGCCGCCTGATCAGCGCGGATGCCGAGACTGTCACCTTCCGCTGGAAGGATTACCGGGTCAAGAACGGCGACCGCCAGAAGGTCATGCGGCTGGCCACGGGAGAGTTCATCCGTCGCTTCCTGATCCACGTGCTGCCTGATGGATTCCATCGTATCCGCCATTACGGCCTGCTGGCCAGCGCGGACCGCAAGGCCAATGTCGTGAAGATCAGGAAACTGCTCGGGGCGGAGGCCCCCTCACAGGATGAAGCGCCAAGCGTCGAGATCACCCCGCTCACTCTCAGGGAGCCATGCCCGGACTGCGGCGGCCCGATGCGCATCGTCGAGATATTCCGCCGCGGCCAGCAGCCCAGATCCCGTGCGCCACCGAGGCAGCAGCTCGCAGGACGAGATCCCCGTCACATTGCCCAAAGCTGAGCCCGATCTGCCCTGCATTCCGGGATAGTGTCGGTTTGCGCCAAGCTTTACCGAACACGGCAAAATCGCCGAGACACAACGGCAGGCGGCCTTAAGAACCAACCCTCATCACATCATCGGCAGCTTTTGGGCCAACCCGATTGCTGCTGTCGTGCCCGCCGGTCACCGCCAGCCCCGCGCTTTCCCCATAGGCCCACCCTGCACCCCGCGGCTTCCTCCTTGGGAGGGTTTTCAACGCGGGCCGATGTCGACCCAGCCCGCACCCTCGCGCTGCGGCCCACATCGAAAAACCTTCACCGATGCGGACCTTCTGCAGCGGCTTTTCCACGCTCGATAGCAGACGTTCGACGGAACGGGTGATCCCGCCCCCGCATACACCGATGATGTCCGATAAAGTGCGGCAGACAATGTCATGAGGAAGCGAGGCGACATTTCACGCTCCGCGACAGCCGGAAGTGATCGACAACCTTTCCAACGTTTTCCTTCGCGATGACCCATCCTGGTCAAACACCCCAAACCAGTGCGGCTGCATCACCGTTCCTCCGGCGGCTTGAGGTGCCGAAACTGCATCAGCAGCAGCAGATCGTAAGCGATCTTCAGTGCACCGCAGATGAGGAGGGGCCAAGCCCGGAACGAGGCAGCGAACAGAGCGCCCGCCAGCGCGGGACTGGCTGCGGCGGCCAGGCTGCGCGGGACCGATGTGAAGCTCGCGGCGGCTGCCCGCTCCACCTCGGTGACAACCGCCATCACGTAGGAAGAGCGCGTGGGCACATCCATCTGCGAAAGTGCGGCGCGAATCAGCAGCAAAGCGAGCGCGAGAGGGAGCGTCGGCGCAAGCGCCGCCAGCATCAGGGCCGGCTGGACGGAATATGTGTGAACACCATCGTGTTGATGAGTCCGATGTGCCGAGACAGCCAAGCTGCAACGGGGAATGAGAACGCCGAAAGTACGCCCGACCAGAAGAAGAAAAAGCCCGCTTCCGAGAGCGACAGGTCGAATTTTTCGAAAAGCCATAGGGCAAGCAGCGACTGGACGACAAAGCCGCCGGCGAAAGCATCAAGGCTAAAAAGTGCCGCAAGCTTGAAAACAATATTGCGCGAGGGGCCAAGCGCGGACGTGCTGCCGGAGTCCGACGTTGGACGGCGCTGCGGGATCTGCGCGTAAAGGAGACCGCCGAGCAGGCCCAGCAATGCATAGAGCACGAACATCGCCTTGATACCGGTGAGTTGGTCGAGGCCGGCTGGAGCCAGAAGATCAGGTGTCGCCGAAGCGAGCGCGCCAACCGCGCCTGCGAGCGCACCCACAAGGCTGTAACGCGCGAACATCTTGGTCCGCGCGGCGTCAGTGACTTCGCGTGTGAGCACGGCATGCTCCAAGGGCACGAAGACGCTGACGCTGCCGGCCGATGGGTTGATTGTGCCTGCGAAGGCGATCACCAAAAGCAGCGCGTAGTCGTGGACCACAGCAAAGGCCGCACCCGTGGCGACCATCAGACTTGCGGCGGCAAGCAGGAGTTGGCGGTGATCGTACCGGGCGCCAAGGAGTCCGACACCGATGGTCAAGAGCGCGGAACCGAGCAGCGATCCGGTCGCGATGACGCCGACCCGCAGAGGTGCAAAGCCTAATGCGAGGAGATAGACCGGCAACAGAACGGCCACGAAGCCGTCACCCATGTCGCGCAAGGCTCGAGCCGCAAAAAGGAAAGTCGCCGGGTGGATCCGCTGCACTGATCTAGCCTGCCCTCATCACCTGCGTCGGCACCACGGGCTTGGGGCAGCGTCGCTCGACAGGGCTGGGAGATCATGACGGAGTCGCGTTAGACATTCCAGCGAGACGAAGGCCATGAAGTTCGGGAAGTGGGTCAGAATTCCCCGTGGTCTTGCTTTGGTAATGTCCAGGAAGGGGCGCATTGCCGCCCGCCAGCCTTGGGGCCGGAAGCGGTCTGTCGGCTTTTGGCGTCTAAAGAAAGATGGCGGACGTTTAGCCCGGTGGGACCAAGGGCTGGAGCTGACCCCAAATCGGACGTTCTGGCTAGTTGCGGATAGACGCGAGTGCTACGCTCGCGGCAAACCGATGTGAACTCTTTGCCGTCCAGGAGGCATCGTGGCGCGCCCGGAACGAAAGCTCGTAGCGGTTTTGGCAGCGGACGTAGTCGGCTACTCGCGTCTTATGGGGGCCGACGAGGCTGGAACCCTTTTACATCTAAAGACGTTGCGCGCCGAAGTGATCGATCCCAAGATTACGCAATTCAAGGGCCGGCTGGTCGGCACGGCAGGCGACAGCCTGCTGATCGAGTTCCCGAGTGCCGTCGATGCGTTGCAGTGCGCAGTCGAGACCCAAGACCGCATAACGGCACGCGATACTAACCTCCCCGAAGGGCGGCGCATGGCCTTCAGAATGGGTCTCAACTCCGGTGAGGTTATCCTGGATGGAACGACGATCTACGGCGACTGCGTAAACGTGGCGGCCAGGCTCGAGAAGGTCAGCAAGCCCGGGGGCGTCGTGATTGGGCGCAGTGTCTATGATCAGGTAAAGGGAAAGGTTCCCTATACGTTCGTCGACTTGGGCGAGCATGCGATGAAGAACATTGCCGGGCCGGTGCATGCCTACCGGGTTCAAACAGAAGAGCGGGATTATCCAGAAATTGCTTCCGCAGAAGATTTACCGCTCCCTTTCAAGCCATCGGTGGCGGTGCTTCCCTTCACAAACATGTCGGTGGACCCGGAGCAGGATTATTTCTCGGATGGAATAGCCGAGGACCTCATCACCGAACTCAGTCGCAGTCAGAGTCTGTTCGTGATCGCACGCAATTCCTCGTTCGTTTTCAAGGGTCAAACCGTAAACATCACCGAGGTCGGAAGGAAGCTCGGTGTACGGTACCTCGTCGAGGGAAGCGTTCGAAAGGCGGGTGCGCGCGTCAGGATCACTGCACAGTTGATAGAAGCGGCAACTGGCAATCACGTCTGGGCCGAGCGCTACGATCGAGACCTCAAGGACCTTTTCGCGGTTCAAGACGAGGTGACCGAGAGGATCGCCTGGGCACTGGTCGGCAAGGTAGGCGCTGCTGAAATCGTTCGGACCAGGCAAACGCAAACGAGCCTCAGCGCATATGACGCGTTCTTGCGCGGCATCGATTCTATGCATCGATTCACCGAGAAGGACACCGTCTCTGGTGTCGAGTTCTTAAAGCTTGCGCTTGGCTTGGAGCCCGATTCGGCGCGGGCGCATGCATGGCTCGCGGACGCCTACGCGACCCTTTCGGTTTTCAGAGCGGACGGAGATATGAAGGTGTTGGCCATGCAGTCGGCCTTGCGGGCTATCGAACTCGGCGACGCCAGCGGACTGGCAGAGGCGGTCGTCGCCGCTCTGCATGGATGGAAAGGGGAGTTCGAGGCTGCCGAGACTCATTGGCAACGCGCGCTCGCGATGGGCCCGACAAACCCGATCGTACTCGTCTGGGTCGGGTTCATCTGCCTTTGGAGTGGTCAACTCACGAAGGCCCGCGAGATCGGCGAGCGGCTCAGACGGCTGAGTCCGCTCGAACACCGCGATGTCCACGAGCTACTCGCATTCGCTTACTATCTGCTCGGTGGTTATGAGGCTTCGCTGGATTCGTTCCGCCGATGGGACAACGACAACTATGATCGCGGGTTCGCCAATCTGGCTGCGTGTTTGGGACAGCTCGGACGCATCAACGAGGCAAAATTGGCTTGGGGCAGGTGCCTCGAGCGCAAGCCTGGTTTCACTCTAGGTGACTACAAGCGCGGCTCTCCATATCGCCGTCAGGAGGACGTGGAGCACTGGCTAGATGGCCTGCGGAAAGCAGGCATTGCGGATTGACGGATGACCGATCAACAATCAGGCGGTTCGTCGGAAGCGCAACTGCCGTCAATTACTGACCCGTGACGATTTTGGTCCAGGTGCGCGTCGCTACGCGCTGCGCCTTCGGGTCGTACGGAAGGACGGCGAAAAGCTTCTTTAGCGTGGTATCGTCAGATAGATCGACTGGTCGCCGAGAATGCTTCTTTCAACGAATTTTTGTGAGGCTTTTTGTTACCATTGGCAAAAAATACATAATTTGTGTTCTTGGCGGCGACTTCAGGCTTCATGAGGTAGTTGATGAAGGCATTCGCTTCGTCCAAATGCGGTGCATCTGCGGGGATTGCCAGTTGATCGAACCACATCACAGTGCCTTCCCGAGGGATCGAGTAGGCGATTGTGACGCCGTTACCGGCTTGAGCGGCACGGTCGCTGCCTTCAGGACGTCGCCCGACCAGCCGATCGCCAGGCAGATGTCGCCGTCCGCCAAGTGTTGATGTACTCGGATGACTCGATTTTGCGGACGTCGGGACGGATACGCATCAATGCCTCTTCGGCCTTGCCGAAGTCTTCCGGCGAGGTGCTCTCGGGGTTCAGTCCAAGATAATTCATCGTGATGGGCAGGATTTCGGTGGGCGAGTCGACCACGTAGACTCCGCAATTGGCATTGGCTACGCTTCGACGGTCTCGAAGACTTCATCGACCTCGCCGCGGGCCGGATAGTCATTTTTCACGACGTAGTCGATCGCACCCAGAATGTCGGCGAAATGCGGTCGCGCGAACGGCATGGTCTGGACGCTGCCGAAATAGAGGGTGCCGTCGGGGCGCACCAGGTAGATCGCGGGCTCGGAGAAGCGGCCGGGTTCCTCTACACCGGTGGATGTCTTTCCGCGGCTGCTCGAAATGTAAAGGCCCCTGGTAAACTGCCAGCGCCTCGGATTGCCGGATCTGACTTCCGCGATCGGATCAGCGACCGCGCAGCAGTTGAGATCTTCTCAGCTTTCCTCTGGCGCCCTGAGGTTTCGAATCACCCCGACTTCGGAGAGCGACAGATCGAATCGCTCAAACAGCCATAGACAGAGGTGCACCCTTTCGGTTGGCAGCGGCAAAGGCACGGCGCGGAGCTGATCATCATTGATCGTCGCGCCCAGTTAACCAGGGCCCTGAGCAAGGCGGCGTCATGCACGCCGTTTTGGTACAGCCGGATCGAGTCACCTGTGCAGAGCGCTTTGTCGACAGAGTGGCATCTTTTCCGGCGAGCCACATCGTTCCGGTTAAGATACAGGAAAAGAGGTCCTTCTACACTCCGACTATGGACGTCGGGGGGCGGGCTGAGGTTATCGGATCGGCATGACGGAGGACAATCTTCCACGCGCCCTCCTCCCGCCGGAATATGGTGGTGACCCGAAGTGCAATCGGCACCAGCTTGTCGCCACCCCCGACCTTGGATCGGAACCGCTCGACCTCGATAATGTAACCCAAGTCCGCGGTCGCGTACTCGGAGATGCGCTCAAAACCGGTGGCCTCGCCGTCCTGGTAGTTGGTGGCCGCCCGGTCCATGGTCGCGGCGACTTTTTCCCACCCCTTGGCCGCCGGCCCGAATGGATTAGCAATGACGACGTCATTCCGTCGCGAGTAGAGATCTTTCAACGGTTCAGGATCGCCCTTCACGAAGGCATCCGCAGCCAAATGATCCTGCTCGATAAATTTCTCTAGGTCAGAGGCTAACATCTTAGCGCCCCCCAGATAATCGGAAAGGGAACTATATCCGATAAGTCATCTCCCTGCACGCGCTATCTAGCTACTTGATACTTCTGCCAGCCGTCATCGTGGAGCAAGGCGGCGTCACCCAGGCCGGCGATTTCGACGGCTGGTTCCTTATCTTTTTTGCCGAGGTAACCTTGCACCGTAGTGACCGCTTTGGGTGGGGACAGCAGAAAATTCACTGCGAACGCCCGGGACGACCGCTTAGGGTCGACTCCAAGCCGAAGCGCGTGTCGCTTGGCACTTAACCGTAAGAATGCGGCCGTTACGATCGGCTTTGGCATTTAATGTGCGAATGCAATCGCTCTGATTCTCAAATTATCTGCAACTGCGCGGGCGGTCGCTGCCGGCTGGTTTGGGCCATTATCCTGTCGGCAAGATTGCTGAAGCGGGTTCTGTTCTCCCGACGGTATGGCTACGCAGCATCTGGAGCATTTCGGGTCCGGCGCGCTCGACGATGGCGACCCCGGCCAGCAGAGCTGGTCGCAGGTGAAGCGGCAGGCGGAACGGCTATCCCGACAAGCTGCCTACATCAGCATTCCCCGTAACCATCGTCCCATACAGAGTCGCGGCGCGGGAGTCGCTCCAAGCGCTTTCGCCAACAAATGCGGGCGCGCCATCATCCTGACCGCTCACTGTAAAAATTTTCCACATCGAAAGCGGCGATCTTCGACCGCGAAAGATGTTAATCGAGGCACTTCCGATATATCTAAATGGGATGGGAAGGAAAGTGAATCCTACTGAGAATGCCGATGATGAACTGCGATTGGGTATAACCCCCTCGCAATTCATGCGACAACTCCGACCGGAATATTACTCGGACACCAGCGACCGCTCGTCATATGTGCTTGATGGCCCGACGCTTAGCTTCCAACTCGACACGATCACAGATCGCAATCAGACTCAGGACTTTGAACTCTTCTGCCGCAAGCTATGCGAGCGTGTCATCTGTCCAAACCTGCGGCCACAGACAGGTCCAGAAGGTGGCGGAGACAGCAAGGTCGATAGCGAGACCTATCCGGTCAGTGACCAGATCAGTCAGACCTACATCGGTGATTTGAAGGCCGCGCGCGAGCGTTGGGCGTTTGCGTTCAGTGCCAAGAAGGCGTGGGCCGAAAAGGTGCGCAAAGATGTGCAGGGCATAATCGGCACTGGCCGAAAGTACGATCGCATCGTCTGTGTTACCAGCCGACCAGCTCGGTCGAAGGCGCGCGCGCAGCTGGAAGACGAATTTCTTGGATCACCAAGGAGATTATTGAGGGTGACCGAAAAAGACATCGCGTACAATTATCTTGGGGTCGGACAGGAAAACACAGACAGGCTGCGGCTAGGTCCGACGGACTACTCGAGAACTCAACAGCTCGCGGATGCCGAAGCCGCGCTTTCAGACCCCGAGGCTTTTGCTGGGCTGGAAATTCAGCGGGCATCGGAGGCACTGATCGCCGCGAAACTGTCACGCGGGCTGGAGCGACCGCGGACAGAGATAGACGGACAGTTTCTCCGTGCCATCCGGTTTGCAAAAGACGGGGGCACCTTCAGACAGCAGCTCGAAGCTCGGTATGAGTACCTTTGGACTGCTATCTGGTGGTTTGACGATCTCTCGCTTGCCAACGAGTCCTATGACGACTTTGCGGCCCTCGCGCTGAAATCTGACTCTGCAAAGAATCTCGAATTCCCCTGCAATCTAAATGCAAGCGTTCACGAGTGCCGTCATTCACGGCCACCTGAACGCGGGAAGAGGTCAAATTCGACGAGAGAACGAGCGCTCTCGTCGCAGCGCTTGAAGAAATGTCGGCAAATCGGGATCGTCCGAACAACCGCGTTGAAGCGCGCATCTCCGTTCTGATGCTCAAAATGAACATTGAGCTAATGAATCAAAATCCCTCCGCGCTCGCCGATATATGGAAGTCGTTTTCCGAGGTTCTCGTCGACGCGCGGGGATTGGGCGAGTTTGATGCCGAACGTTTCATCAAGCTAGTCGATGTCACAGGCATGGCTGCTGGCACTGACCCTTCGTACGGCCAGTTGGTTGAAGATCTCGCTGCATTCGTGTCCGAACGCAAGAGCGAGGGCGAAGGCGCTCTCATCCTCCTGTCTCGCGCCCGACGTCTGGATCCATCCAAACACTTTGAAATCATTCGGCTGGTCGGCAAGGCCGTAGTTCAACTTACCAAGCGAGAGTACGTCGACAGCTTGATCGAAGGTCTTCATCTCCTGACGATCGCCTATCGAAGTGCGGGCTTGCTGTGGGCAGCTCGCGCCAGTTGTATCTTCGTAGCTGCGTCGCTTGCGATAGAGGGCGAGGAAGAAAGCGAGCTTCCCATCACCTTCATTCCTACGATGAACGTGTTCGCATGGATCGCACTGGAACTCAGGTGCATTCCAGATTTTCTAAACGCCATTCTTCTGTTGAAGGGCGCGCTACGGGCGATGCCCCTTGCGGATGAATCAAAAGAGAAACTCTACAATGAAATCCGTGAACTGGAGTATGCGTTCGCCTGCCAAATTCTGAATTTGGACGATCGGCAATTGGCTAGACTCAACGTACTTCCGGACGCGTTGGAAGGATTGGGGCTTATGATGGCGAGGACAGCTTTGCTAGACTCGCTGGGACATCGCGACCTATTACGCACTGACGGCAGCCTTCCTCCCGAAGAGACCGACGAAGATGTCGACCGGATGTTGTCGATCTTGATGAGTCAGCCGGTTGCGCGATCAATCGCTGGCCCTCTGACCCTAAACGACGATTCATTAGAAGTCATATCGACCTCCATCATGGGCATGCGCATCGAAGTCGAGACTCTCGGCAGCGAAACGAGTTCGCTGATTGCCCAGACGCTTGTCGGGTCGCTGGAGGCATTCTTTGCAACTGCACTTGATGCTGACCTCGTACCACATACCGAGAGATTGGATATCTCCCTCCAGTTTGTTGAGAACGCAAACCTCCCTGCCTTTACGATCGACCCTTCGACGATGAAGGGCAAACTTCTGTGGCCGTATCAGTTTTCGCTGACAAGTTTCGATAGCCAGCGCGCGGTTCAGGACCTTCTTGTGGATGTCGCGTCACGAATTCTCGCTGTGGCGTTCTTAATCCGGAGGCCAAAGGAATTCGTCGAGCAGCTATTAGTTGGCGAAGCCGTGATTAACCGTGCAACGATGATAGCTGTAAGTCCGAATAGTTATCATCGTGCACTTAGTGAATACATCGGATCGCTAAAGAGCTGGGACAGAGAAGGGCATCAAACGTATCAGGCCCGCAAAAGACCTCAGCTTACACGTATTGAGTTTCCTGACTATGACGCGCCGGAGACGCTACATGAAAAGGAACATGGGGAAACTGGCGGAGCACCGCAGCGTCCGGAAATCAAAGATCACCGCAAGTTGGGGATCAAATCCATTATAGATGTACACTCCTGGGATGCCGCCGGGTGGAGAGGAGCGGCCTATGCGGAATTCGATCCGAGGGTTCCGCCTGCCATGGCATTGATGTTCGAAAACCGCGAGGCTGCCAGGAGCATTTTTGAACGCTGGATCGAACGTGTTGGTGACGAGGACAAAGATGAATTGGTGCGGATTTCGATCATCAGGAACCTGCCTGAGCAGCCGCCATCGCACTACACGGTTATGATTACGGCAAAATCCGAAAAGCAGGACTTCCAACTTCAGGACACCGTGATCCTAGCGGCCCGCATGATGACAATGCAGCCGAACAACGATGTGAACCTAGAGCGATTTCTGAAATCGTTCGGAAGGCTCAAAGCATACTTTCTAATGCCCGCTATCTTAGCCGGGCCCGGTCCGCCTGACATGCTGACGGATCTTCGCATTCTAAAGCGAGAGCTTGTTGTGAGGAACGCCGACGAAGTCGGCGAACATGACGTGGATCGAATGGCATTGAGAGCTCACCTCGCACCTCCGCGCAGAGATAAGGGCTAGAGCTTCAGGAACGGCGCTGGGCATTCGATTAGCCTCACTCTCGTTGTCGAGAATTGCGGGCGAATTGCGAGCCCCTCTTTGCCCCAAGGTGGCTGACCCCTCAACTTTGGGGATTCACCTTTTCCATAGTCCTCCAGGGCATCCATGCTGCGTACATGGCGGCTGCAGGCGTTCAGGCGGACTAGGATTAACAGCAGCTTTCAGGAATTTGCCGGGGCGGTCTGAACGACTGAAATTGGGCGCAAAGCGGACTATTTCGCCGAACCATGATTCCCTTCGCATAAGCCACCGAAATGGATGGCCAGGCTAGCAAGAGATACTTCTCCTAACCTATCAAGCAGCATTCTTTCCGCGCGTTCCATCGCCTCCGAGAGTGCCGCATTGACGGCCCGCTCTACTGCGCAGACCGGATTCGGATTGTCGATCCCGATCACAAATAGGTTCGGACCGCCGACCGCTTTTTGGATGTCGAGAAGAGTGGTCTTTTCGAGATCACAGGCGATGGTCCAGCCGCCGCCTGGCCCCGTGACCGACGTAACATATCCGGCATCGCGGAGGCCCGCCATGGTCCGGCGGACCACGACAGGGTTTGTCTTGAGCATCTCGCCGATCTGCTCGGACGTGAACGGCTTGGCCTGCCGGGCCATGTGAAGCAGGACATGCAGCATTCGTGAAAGACGGCTGTCGTTTCGCATGACTACGCGGCCCGCCGAGCAGCTATATGCTGCTCAAGCAAGTATAGCGTCACGACCGGACCGACATTCGTACCCGCAGCCGACGCGTGGGCGAGATGTGCCAACGGATCACTGGCGTTGCCGATGGCGAATACGCCCGGCCGACTGGTCCTGCCGTGTTTGTCGGTTTTCGCAAGCCCGATCTCGTCGACCTCGCAAAGTGATGCTGCCAAGTCAGATGCCGCCGTCATAGGTGCGGCGATCCATGCGGCATCGCATTCGACTTCTGCTCCGCTCGCCGTTTCAATGGCCACTAGCCTGTCCGCGCGATGGAGCAGCCCGGTCACCGTTCCGGGTACGACCTTGATGTCCAGAAGCCGGAGCCGTTCGCTGTCAGTTTCGTTGAACACGTGATCCGTGACCACTGTCACATCTTGGGACCACATCCAAACCCAGGAGGCCATTTGCGCGAGCCGTTCGGGCAACCCGAATACCATAAAGCGCTTCCCCCGCACTTCGTGCCCATCGAAACAGGGGCAAACGCGAACATCGCGGCCCCATACTTCCGGAAGTCCCGATAATGGCGGAAGGACATCTTTCAATCCCGTGGCCAGCACGACCGTTCTGGCGGTAATTGCCCCGTCCCCGTATTCAATGTCAAACACGCCGTCGGACCTCGGAACGACAGAACACACTGATGCCTGCCTGATTTCGACGCCGTACTGCAGGACCTCATCGCGCGCTCGCTTCAGGTATTCATCCGTCGACCGACCGTCGAATCCCAGATGCTCTCGAATTTCTTCCACCGCGTGGATGCGAGATTTGCCGCCGTCGAAGACAACGGTCGATCGTCCCGCCCGCCCCAGGAACAGAGCGGCACTGAGACCTGCGGCTCCCGCACCAACGACGACGGCGTCAATAATTGGTTCCATAAAGTCACCTGCCAATCGGGCCAGTGGCGGCCCGTCCCGCGGTGCAATATAGCGATCTTGATTTCTCGATACAACAAATGTTACGAATTATGTTGCGACGCAGGCTTAATCGCGGTGCCGTACTCAACCTTGCGGGCGGGAGAATATCTCACTTCCCAAGCCCCGAAACGATGCCCTTATGTCAGCGATCAAAAGCTCGGGCTGCTCCAAGGCTGCGAAATGCCCACCCTTCGGCATTTCAGTCCAACGGCGAACGTTGAAACTGCGCTCGACCCAGGACCGGGGCGGTGTCGGCAACTCCTTCGGGAATTGTGCGAAGCACATCGGTACGGATATCGACGTGACTTCAGGATATGCAAAAGGCTGGAGCCTGTTCTCCTTGTACATTCGTAGCGACGACGCAATCGTGTTGCCGAACCAATAAATCGACACGTTGGTCAGCAGGGTTTCCGCCGATATTACCTTTGTAAGATCGCCGCCGGAGTCCGACCGGCTCGCGAATTTCTCGGTCATCCATGCCAACAGACCGATCGGGCTGTCTGACAGTGCATAGGCCAGGGTTTGAGGCTTCGTGGACTGGAGAAGAGAGTAAGCCCCTTCTTCGGCCGCGAACTTCGCCGCTCTGTCGAGGAAAGCTTGCTCCTCGAGGCTGACGGCCGCGTAGTCGTTTCCAAGGGGAGGCCGGAAGCTGCCGGGAATATAGTTGAGGTGCATGCCGACGACGGACTCGGGATATTTGGCACCCAGCCATGAAGATACGCCTGCGCCGATATCGCCGCCTTGGGCGAGGTATCTGGGATAGCCCAGTCGGTGCATGAGCGTATTCCAGATATCTGCGGTACGTCGCGCACCAAACCCCTGTTCCTGCGGAGCCGACGAGAATCCGTAGCCGGGCAACGAAGGAATGACGACATCGAACGCGTCATCCGGATTGCCGCCATGAGCGCCTGGATCGGTCAGAAGCGGGATGGTTGATACGAACTCGAGGAACGAGCCAGGCCAACCATGGTCAACAGGAGTGGCCTGGAATTGGAACCGACACCCTTCTTGTGAATGTCGAGGCCATCGATGTTCGTCGTGAAGTGAGGCAGTTCATTCAGCAGCGCCTCCACCGCCCGCCAATCGAAATCGTTGCGCCAAATCCGTGCGAGCTCTTGGACCAGCGGCAAGCTCGTCCCGTCTTCATCATCGGGTTGAAATATTCCCTTCGGGCAAACGGGTGTTTCGAAGTCGCTGCGTCAGGTCCTCGATCTGCGCATCAGGGATGTCGATGGTGAACGATTGCATTCTGCGACCTCGGTTGATTGGAGAGGATCAGCGATGGGTACGAACATGATCAATCAACACTCTGAGCTTCAGAGGTTGGCGGTGCCGCTTCGGATAGTACAGGTAAAAGCCATCGAACGGTGGGCAGAAGTCTTCCAGCAACGGCACGAGCTTGCCATTTGTCAGGTATGGCTGGAACGTCTCGACCATGCCGAAGGTGATGCCCGCTCCCGCGCAGGCCGTCCGGATCATCAAACCCAGATCGTTGGTCGACAATGCGGGGTCGACCGCGACATCGAAGTCGCGGCCGTTCTCGGTGAATTCCCAGCGGTAAGGAGCGGCATCCGGTCTCGGCCGCCAACCAATGCAGACATGGCCTATTAAGTCCTGTGGATGCCGGGGAGCGGCTCGCGTGGCCAGATATTTTGGCGACGCGACCGCGCAATGCCGCTGGGCGAACGACACGGGCACCGCCAGCATGTCCTGTTCCAGGACTTCTCCAAGCCGGACCCCGGCATCGAAGCCGGCCTCGACGATATCGAACTCTACGTCCGTCATCGTGATGTCGAGATGCAGATCGGGATAGGCTTCCATGAAGCTCGCCAGCAGCGGGCCTGATATGAACCGTTCCGCGATCGCCGACACCGCGATCTTCAGTAGGCCAGACGGCCGGGTCTGCACCTCCCGAACGAGCTGGATCGCTTCCTGCACTTGCCTGGCCGAGCCGCTGACCATCTCGGCGGCCGAATGGCGGTATGCTGACCACTCAGCTCTATTTCCCCGATCATCCGCGTAACAGGAGCGATCGCCTGTTCGATCCCCGGCTCGTCCTGCATATGGGGAGCGATCGCGGCCTCCGTATCGGGCGCTTCGACTTCGTCGTATAGGGATGGACCGAACGGCGTCGCGCGGCGCAATGTCGCGCGTTCTTATTTGGCGGATACGGGACGGTAGTCGCATTCTCTGAGGTCGGCGAGAAGACTCGGACCGGTCGGCTGCCAGCCGAGATGCTCACATGTCCATGTGCTGGACGCCGGCATATCGAGCCCGGCGAACATCGCCAGCCAGCCGAAGTGGTCCGTCGCCGCCTCCTGCGGCAGCGACACGACCGGCCCACCGAGTCCTGCGCCGATAACTTCGGCAATTTCACGCATCGGCACACCTTCCTCGGCAACCGCGTGATAGCGCGCGCCAGCTTCGTGTTTCTCCAATGCCAGGCGATAGAGGCGGGCCACGTCACTGATGTGCGCTGCCGGCCAGCGGTTAGCGCCAACGCCATCGACGACATCCGCGGGGAACTGCGCGGCCGACCCTATGACCTGGTCGCGGTCGCCGGCGGTTTTCGGCATCTGACGCGGCCGGCCTATGCCGACGCCATCCGCACCGCTGTCGGCGCCAGCGAGCGCACGATAGACCTCTCGCAGTCGGAGGTGCTCGTCCTGATGACGATCGCTTACTTCCAGCCGATCACGCGGGCGGAGCTGTCCTCCTTCCTTGGCAAGGAAATCAGCCGCGACCTGATCGGCTACCTGCGCGGTGCCGGCGTGATCGCCTCCGGGCCGCGCAGCCCGACGCCAGGTGCGCCCTACACCTATGTCACCACCAAGGCGTTCCTGCTGCAGTTCGGGTTCGACACACTGCGCGATCTTCCCGACATCGAAGCGCTCGAGGACGCAGGTCTGCTCTCGAAAGAAAAGCTGCTGGCGGGCGACATCATGCCGGCCTTCTCCAGCGACGCGGAAGAGAATGTTGGCCAGACCAGTGATGAACAGGACGCCGCTGTCGAATTCACACCTGTCGTATAGCGACACAACCCGAGGCAGCTGCTCGGGCGCCTAGCAGGCTGTTGAAAAAGTGGCTCGCAGCGAGGTTGTGAGCGTGATTCAGTGTCTCCGGAGAGATTCGGAGAACGAGGCATGCGCGGCGGAGACGAACGGTCTGGCGAACTGTTCAGTTACGTTGATCTCGAGGCTCGGGTGCGGCGCGATCATCCATTGCGCCGCATTCGGGCGATTGTGAACGAGGCGCTGGCGGCGTTAGAGGGGGATTTGGCGGCGCTGTATTCGCCGATGGGGCGGCCTTCGATCCCCAACCGAAATCAGCCCTTGATGCTGGCCGTTACCTCGTCATAGGCCTTGCAGGCCTCGCCCAGTGTCGTGCCGAAGCCGAGCGTCCATAGCCGCCGATTGCGGCAAAACGCAACGCGAGAACTGCATAAAGCTTGTGTAACGCGGCTGCGACATCGCGGCGGCCGGATTTGAGGCCGCCGGCGTCAACTGCGGCAAAACTCAGCTGCGAGGCTGCAGCAGCGCCAGCACAGCCGTCGTGGCGGCAAGGACGGCGGTAAGCGTCAAGGGCGCCGTGGCCCCATATGTGTCCACGACATAGCCGCCGACAACCGCGCCGACAGTAATGGCCACCTGGAAAGAGACGACCATCAGGCTGCCCGCCGCTTCCAGCGCATCAGGTGCCGCACGGGACAGATTGGTCGGCAGCACCACCGGCCCCATGCCGAAGGCGAAGCCCCAAAGCGTAACGAACCCGAAGGCAACGCCAATGTGCGCCCCCCAAAGCACCAATGCCAGCGCCGCAAACGCCATCAGCGCGGCGGTGACCACGAGAGCCATGCGGATATTGGCATCGGCCATGCGGCCGCCGGCAATATTGCCGATCACAGCGGCGCTGCCAAATCCGAGCAACGCCAAGGCAATTGGCCCGGTGCCAAGGAGCGTCACCTGTTCGAGGAACGGGCGCACATAGACAGAGCCGGCAAAATGCCCCGTCATCAGCAAAACAATGGCAAGCATGCCGAGTTGAATGCCACGCCGCCGTGTCAGCCGAAACACGTCGGCAAGACTGTTGCTTGCTGCCGCAGGCAAGGTCGGCAGGCTAAGCAACTGCAGCAGCATGGCAATCACGGCCAGCCCCGCTGTCATGGCCATGGCGCTGCGCCATCCCAGCCAGTCGCTTATCAATGCACCCATCGACGGCGCGGCTATGGTGGCGAGTGAGACGCCGAGGGTGACGATAGCCATGCCCCGACCCGTCGCATTGGCGCCAACCAGCCTCGCTACGACGGCAACCGAAAGTGCCCAGAAAGCGCTAAGCGCGATCCCCAGCCCGGCCCGGCCCAACAACAACAGCCAGAAATTGGGCGCCAACGCCGCAAGAATATTGGACGCGACCGCCAAGGCCATGAGGCCAACCAGCACCGTCTTGCGGTTCAACCGGCCGATGAGAACATTGCTCAACATGGCCGTCACGGCGCCGACGGAAGCGGTGGCAGTGACGACCTGGCCGGCCGTTCCCTCGCTGATGCCGAGGTCGCGCGCCATCGGCGTCAACAGACCTGCCGGAAGGAATTCGGCTGACACCAGGGCAAAGCTGGTGGCCGCCAATGAAATGACCGCGAACCAGGTGGCCACGCTCCATGTGGCTGGCGCATCGGCATCAAGGCCAATCGCGGCATCTTCAAGCTGTAATGTTGTGTCAGTCACGGGAAGATCTCCAAAGTTTAGAGGTCTTCATAGACGAGTCCGCCCGGATGATATGTGTCTCAGAATCCGAAATTCATATCTATTCGTCCGGGAATTGTGCGGCGCACAACACCCGGCGAGACATTGGTGATGCGCTTGAATGCGCGCGCGAAGGATGCTTCCGAATCGTAGCCCAAACGGGTAGCGACTTCGGCAACCGACAAGCCGTTTTGGCCCAGCAACTCGCGGGCAAGCTGCATGCGCAGGCGGGCGAGATAATGTGCAGCACCCTCCCCCAGGACAGCGCTGAAGCGCTCGGCGAAAATCGATCGCGATTGGCCTGCCACGCTAGCGAGGCTTCCCAGCGTCCAGTTGTGGCCGGGATCTCGGTGCATGGCTGCCAGAGCCCGGCCAATATGGGGGTCGCGGATGGCTGCGAGCCAACCGGTGGTCGAGGCTCCGTTGCAATTGACCCAGCAGCGGATGAGCCTGGCTGTCAGCAAATCCGCCATACGCGACAAGATGGTGGCGCTGCCCATCTGCGGTTGCGCGGCCTCCACCGTCATAGCCGCCAGCAAAGGACCTACGACAGGGTCATTGCCAGCCACGTCGCAACCTTTGATGACAGACGGCATCAACGTGATCAATGGGTTGAGCGCACAAGAGCCCAAGGCCATGGAGCCGCAGAAAAGGGTGCTTGTGGCGCCCGTTCCTTCCCGCACCACTTCGCATACGTTGCCCCCCAACTTGATCACCTGGCAACCCTCGAGCGAGTCGCCTACCACGTCCGGCGCACTCGCCAGCCGGTGGCCGATGCCTTGCGGCAGCAGCACCAGATCGCCATCGCGCAACTCCTGCCAGCCTTGGCTTTCGGTATGAATCCAGCATGGACCCTGGCCGACAAAATGAAACCGAAGCAGCTTTTGTTGCGGAAATTCTATGCTCCATGGATGTCGGAGTTCGCAGCGGCCATAGTTGACACCACTCAAGCGAAAGTCTTGCAGAACTTCGCTGAGCGCATCCATCGGGATATTTGGCAGCGAAGACGGTCGAGACGAATGGTCAAGCATTTGGCAGATATAAATGCCGAACGTCCGGCAAGCAAGTGGGGACCGTCGTTTCACCAGAGGAATCGCTGCAACGGCACGTACCCTTCCTGGCAGGCTTCTCGCCCTTGCCTCCCGCTCCCAGTGCATGCAAGGAGTGCTGCAAGACACTGGGACAAGAGGCATGGCGGCGGAAGCATCGGGCAGCGATCTCGTTCAGGTGGTGGCGCTGCTTGCCGCAGGGGTCGTCGCCGTTCCGATCTTCAGAACGCATGGGGCTTGGCTCGATCCTGGGCTACCTCGTCGCCGGCGTCGTGATCGGCCCGTTCGGATTTCGTATTTTTTCCGAGTCGGAAGTAGTTAATAACGGTCCTCCGGTAATCTTGGTTTCATTATACGGCGTGCTGCACCAAACCAGTCCAGCGCCCATGGCGAGTAGCACAAGGGCGAGCGGTCCCTTCGAAGACGGCTTAGTTTGAGAAGCAACTAATTGCGACGGCACGCTAGGCCCTGGCTGTCGCTTCGACGAAACAACCTTTGAATAAGAAAGTCCGGTGCCCGGGATGCTCGCACTGAGGCGCTTTTTGCCTGTTGTGCTAACTGTATATCCAAGCCCTTTCGGTCCAACCCGCACGCTGGCACTTTTCGCGTTGAGATTTATCCGGACTCCCGGCGCAATCCTTACAGATTTTCGAAATCGGAATACCATCCCCCAAGCGCCCCCCGTGAACATGATGTGGCGAAAGCGAAAGCGAGTCGGGCCGCAAAGAGCCGCCCGGCGGGCAGGCTGGGCTCTGCCTCTGGCACTGGACGTGACCAACCGCGGTCAGATCACCGATGTCGTCGCAAAGGCGCACGCGCATTTCGGCCGTCTGGACATCGTCATGAACAACGCCGGGTATCGCCGGCAGCGGACTGATCACACTTCGGGAGCTGGGCAGGTGTAAAGCATGCATAGCGTCAGCGGTATACCATTCCGGCCCTCAAAATCGCGAACCCGCTTAGCGGGAAGCCGGACGTCCTCTGAGTCCGCAAGGGAGTAAGGTCGAACTTTCGGCAATGTCTGCTCTCGGCAATGTCGCAATGTCCGCAAGTGGCGCTTCTTGTCCTGCTGGTGCAAGCGCTTCCCCACCTCCGCACCGTACTGCAGTCGGATTCAGGCATCTTGCCGGAACTCACGATAATCGTCATCCTTGCCAGCCCGACGGCCAGCGTTCCGACCGGTCGTCACGGAGTGCCCGCCCTTGCAAGAAGACGACGCCGGAAACGCATTCCAAGAGGCGATCCTCGCTTCGGTGGTTCGCTCATCGCTCGACTGCGTGATCGTCACGGACGAAGCCGGATTGGTTGTGGAATTCAACCCGGCGGCCGAGGCGACCTTCGGCTATTCGCGCGCTGAAGCGGTCGGCAGACAGATCTCGGAGCTCATCGTCCCGCCGCATCTGCGCAAGGCGCACGCAGACGGGCTTGCGGCCTATCTTGCGGGTGGCGTCCCGCTGTTGCTCGGGCGTCGCACAGAGCAGACTGCCATGCGAGCGAACGGCACCGAGTTTCCGGTGGAACTCACGATCACCGAAGCCCGGAGCGGCAAACGTCGTTTCTTCACGGCGAGCTTGCGCGACCTGTCGCAGCGCCACGCTGCCGACGCCGCTCTGCGTGCCAGCGAAGCCCGGTTGGCGGCGTTTATGAAGCATGCTCCCGTAGGCATGTACCTGAAGGATACCGACGGGCGCTATCTGGTCGCCAATCCGGAAATGGGAAAGGTCTTCGGCCGGCCGGCCGAGAGCGCAATCGGATTAAGCGCGGCCGACATTTTCGGGCCCCAGGAAGCCGCGATGATCGCGGAAAACGATCGCCGCGTCCTGGAATCGGGACAGGCGATTGCAATCGAGGAATTCCTAAGCAACGCGGCCGACTATGCCTGGAGCCTTGTCGTCCGCTTTCCCGTTCTTGGGGCCGATCAGCAACAGGCGCGCATCGGCGGCTTCGATATCGACATTACCGAGCAGAAGCGCGCAGCCGAGCGCCTGCAGCAAAGCGAGCGGCGCTTCCGAGACCTCACTCACCATCATCCGGTTCCGGTCGTGTTCATAGACTCGCGAACGAGGCAGCTGATTAACGCCAATCCCGCCTTCCGCGAGATCATGGGTATAGGCCCGCGTGACGAGGACCGCTTCCGCCAGCACCGCTGGTTCGCCACACGGGAAGACTATCGGCGCCTCAAGGCCCTGTCACGTCAGCAGCCGCGCGCCGACGGCGTGGAGGCTCAACTTCGGCGTCTGGACGGCTCCGTGTTTCCCGTGTCGCTGAGTTGGCGCCACATCGAGATGGACGACCGACCGGTGATCGTCGGCAGCATTCTTGATCTCACCGCAACCAAGGCGGCTGAAGCCGAACTGGCGCGGTCGCGCGAGGCATTGGCGCAGAGCGAGCGGCTCAACGCACTTGGTTCGCTGCTTGCCGGCGTTTCGCACGAACTCAACAACCCCTTGGCGGTCGTCGTCGCGCAGGCCCAGTTGCTGGAAGAATTTCTAGCCGGAACTGCCCACGCACAGCGGGCCGGCAAGATCAGACTCGCCGCCGAGCGCTGCGCGCGTATCGTGAAGACCTTCCTGGCAATGGCGCGACAACGCCAGCCGGAGCGCCGCACTATCGACGTCAACGATCTGATCCGCGCAGTTCTCGACATCGCCGGCTACGGTTTGCGCACGGCAGGCGTCGAGGTGCAATGCCGGCTCGCCGAGGGCCTGCCGCCTCTGGAAGTCGACCCTGACCAGATGCATCAGGTGTTCTACAACCTGATCGTCAACGCGCAACACGCCCTGCAGGAGATACCGGCACCGCGGCGGATCGAGATCGAAACGTCGCTTGAAGGCAATGACCTCCAGATCGTGATCGCCGACAATGGCCCCGGTGTACCCGCCGAGATCCGGAATCGCATTTTCGATCCGTTTTTTACCACCAAGGCTCAGGGTGCGGGCACCGGGATCGGGCTCGCTTTCTCGCTCAGCGTGGTGCAGTCGCACAATGGGCGGCTGGCCTTGCTTGACCGTGCGGACGGCGCGCATTTCCGGTTGCTGTTGCCGGTGGAGGCCTGCACTTCGTCAGATTCAGTCGAAGGTGTTGCGGCGCACTCGGTCGCGGGCATCGGTTGTACCGCCCTTGTGGTCGATGACGAGCCGGAGGTTGGAGAAACGATGGCAGAATTACTAGAGGCTGAAGGTTTTGCCGTCAGGATCGTCGAGGACGGCGCCGACGCCAAGGCAGCGCTGATGAGTGCTGTTTTCGATGTGATCTTTTGCGATCTGCGGATGCCGAACATCGACGGTCCCGCCTTGTTCGACTGGGCCTGTCAGGCAACCCCGGGCATGGCGGAGCGATTCGTTTTCGTTACCGGCGACACGCTCGGCGGCGCTGCGGCGCGCTTCCTTGAACGGGCCGGTCGACCAGTTCTCGAGAAGCCGTTTTCGCGCGATTCCATCCGTCAGGCACTAAGCTCGTTGGCAGACGTTCCGCGCTAGCCAACGACCCTCTTTGCGCGCTGGCGCCAACACCGCACCTTCAGCGAACACGCATCGCAGTCCAGCTTGCTCAGGCGATACCGCATGAGGCCTTCATCATCGACACTGCGTTGGAATACGTGTGTTTCACGAAACTCGGCCCGCAATTTGATCAACCGGTTAGCGACCAGAAGCTTCCGTTCAGGGGAAGCGTGAAGGGCTGCTATCCCATCGGTAAGCTGCTGATCGCAGTCATCTCTCCAAAAGTCAGGTCATGGCGCGACTGCGCCCATTGCGTGGTCTACTTCATCGGACGCGGCGCAAGTCGTAACCTTTCGAACAGAATCCTCGGAGGCGGCTCCAGGTTAGACGTTACAATTTCGCAGGCCCGCATCGGGCGCTGCGGCTGTGGAGGGCGGCATGGGAGAAGGACCATGCCCAGTTGGAACAGGGGCCACATCGTCGGCCAGAAGCTTCCGCTCAAGCCACGAGAGGTCTGGAGCATCCGAACGCGACTGCAAGTATCAGGTGCGGAACGCGATCTTGCGCTGTTCAATCTCGCGATCGATAGCAAGTTGCGGGGTTGCGACCTCGTCACCATCACTGTTGGAGACGTTGCCCTTTCCGGCAGCGTGCGTGATCGGGCGGTGATCGTGCAGAAGAAAACAGGACGGCCAGTGCAGTTCGAGATCACGGAACAGACACGCGCGGCCGTCGGCGCATGGATAGCACGCCGCCGCCTCACCGAAAGGGATTTCCTTTTCCCGAGCCGGGTTCGCGCTAAGCCGCACATGTCTACGAGGCAGTATGGGAGGATCGTAGGTAGATGGGTGACCAGCATCGGCCTCGACCCGAAACGATACGGTACGCACTCAATGAGGCGAACAAAGGCGTCGCAGATCTGTAAGAAGACCGGCAATATCCGAGCTGTGCAACTGCTTCTCGGTCACAGGAAGCTGGAGAGCACCGTCCGCTACCTCGGCATCGAAGTCGATGACGCATTGGCAATCTCTGAACAGGTTGAACTCTGAAGCATGGGGAGCGGCGCTTTCGCAAAGCGTCGCTCCGTGACCCGAAGCTGACTTACGCACGGCGCGACGTGAGGGACCGCTTTGCGCCCAATCTCTGCCGTAGGGACCAGCTTTGCCGTTTCCTGAAAGCTGACGTCGCAGGCGACCCCGCTGGAGGTCGTGGTGGCGCCACCTGCTGACGTTTGCGCCGGACGCAGCAAATGTCACGAGTGGACGCTGAAGCGGTCTATAGATCACGGCGCTGGGAAACGGCAACTTGGAAGCCTTGTTGCGTCTCAGGTCCATAAAGCGTCAGAAGATGAAAGCGCGTGGAGCCTGCAACTTTCTGATACGTAGCGAACAAAGTTCCGTTCTATCCTTTGACCTCGACCGGCGATCGGCAAGAAGGTTCTGAACGGGTCGATCAGGTGGTCCTCTCCTTCCGCTAGTCTGCTCCGTCCTTTCTCGCCCGCTCGACGAATTTCTCCGCGACCGCCTTGCCGAGTGCGGCACCGGCCTTGTTGTCCATCTCGTAGTGGATGCCGGCCCAGATACGGGAATCTCCGGCCTCTTTGCCAACCTTGCGGATGAATTCCGCATGGCTGGGAAACAGGTACGCCAGGATCTCGCATCGGGCAGTTGAAAGAGTGGAATGGTTGGACGGATAGCTGGGAAACGGCGGCACCGCGAACAAGGGAGTGATGCTCGGGTCAAGCATGTTGGGGCGCGGGTACCAATATGCGAACTTACCGTCGTTGCTTGCAATGAACGCATCGAAATGGATCGTTGCGAGCATCGCGTATGCCCGCGCGGCGCGCGGCGCATTCGAATCTGTCTTGTCCTCAAACATCCACTTGCTGGCATAGTCATACCAGCTGGTGAACAGGCCGGCTGGACTTTGCCAATAGAACGCTTTGGAGCTGTTGGGAAATTTTCGCTCAAATTGTCGGACAGCATCCGTCTCAGCCTTCACGGCCGCGGACTGACAGTCGGGTGGGGCCGGCGGCCTGAATTCATCGGGTGATGCCAACACGATCGGTTTCCAGTTGGGCATGGTTGCATTGCCTGGTTTATCCCCGACCCACTTGCACGGCCCGATCGGGACCTTGCCGGCCCAGACAGCGTCGGAGCCATCGGCTTTTGCCCGCGCAATCACCTGCTCTGCCACTCGTCGGCCCAGTTCAAGCCCGGCGGAAGAGTCACTCGGAAACTGGACACCGGCAAGGACACGCGACTGCGCCGCTTCTTCGGCCATTGCTTGGAGCGACGACGCCTCGTCCGGAAAGAAATAAGAAAGAACCGTCGCGGCGACTCCTGCGGCTGCCGCGTGTTCAGATGGATAGGAGGGACTCCGAGGCGTAGGCAGCGCAGTCGGTAATGTCGCATCCGCCTCGCTTGGGCGGGGGCGATTGTAGAAGTACTTCGATTCCCATGCCGCAATGATGGCGTCGTAGATCGCAATCGTCAAATAGGTATATATGCGGTGCGCATTGGGCGGGACCTTTTCGCCTGCAAGAAGGCGATTGTTGACCAGGTCGATCCATCGGTAACCGGGCGAGCCGGCATCCCAGAACGTGATCTTCGCGGCGACCTGCGCATCGTTCTTTGCGATGATGTCTCGGAGCTGCTCCAGCTCGGCTGTGGAAGTATCCGGTGGGGGCGGGACTCGGAAGTCCTTGCCCGACGTGATCACCCACGTCTTCCACGTTCCAGCCTTTGGCTCTATCAGATCCGATTGGGCGAAAGCGCAGTTCACTGATAAAAGGATCACTGCGCAGGCCTTGCAAAAAGCGCTGAGCATGTGTGGCCTCCATGGTTGGTCCCCGGCCCAAAGACGGACGCTTTTCTGGCTTTACAGCTGCTCCGTCCTAATTTTAGCAATCGCTGATTATAGCGCCGGACACTGCCGGGCAAAAGGATCAATTATGCGAATAGCGCAGCGTTGCTGGTGTCGCATCCGAAGACCGCTGGTCTTCCTGACTTGCGGCCCGATTGCCGCTGTGACAGCGGCATGAAAATCCCCCGCAAAGTCGATGTTTGACAACCGGCTTCTTCCGCAGGGCAACGTCAGCTTCCCTGCCAATTGCTGCCTAGCGGCAAAGCGCCCAATGTCGGCCGTAGAAGTAGATCTTGCCATTGCCCGGAAGCAGACGTCGCCCGAAGCGGAGCGATCGTGGTTGCGCGACATCTCGACCATTTATCATGGAGCGTTACGGCGACCCAGCAGCAGGAGCGATGCCCAACGCCGGAAGCGTCGCCATCGCGACGGCGAAGAAGACGAATTGCAGCCCGGCCGATGCGGCGACCAAGCCGAGCGCCGGACTGCCGAAGCCGAGCGCCACGTCGAGGAAGACGGTGTAGAGTCCCATGGCCAGGCCGCGGCTGCGTGGCGGAAGATGGCTTACGGCCTCGGCACCGAAACCGGGATAGACCAGCGAGTAGCCGAGGCCAGTCAGGCCCGCTCCGATGGCGGCGAGAACGGGTCCGGGCGCAAGCCAGATCAGCATCAGCCCTGCCGCCTCGACCGCCACGAAGATCACGGCGACGCGCGCGCCCCCTAGCCTGTCAGGCAGGTGGCCGAAGCACAGCCTTGCCGCGATCAGCGACGCGGCATAAGCGGTGAAGGGAAGCCACACCGGCTGCCAGCCGCGTTCGGCAAAGAGCAGCGCGCCAAAGGACAGGATCGCGCCATAGCCAAGGCTGCTGAAAGCAGCTCCGACGCCTGGAAGCCAGACCGCTTGCGCCACGCTCGTCCATGACTGTCGCGCGGCGCTCGCGGCGAGACTGGTGCCACGCATAGGCAGGATGGCAAGCAGCGTCGCAAGCGGCAGGCCGACCGTCGCAAGTGCGATCGCGGCGAAGCCGCTCGTCCCGTAAAGCGCGGATCCGATCGGCGCGCCTAGCGCGAGCGCCGCGAACATCGCCGTGCCCACCCAGGCTATGACCTTTCCGGAGTTCTGTCCGCCCGCAAGGGAGAGGCCCCAGGCGACGCCGCCGGTGATGATGAAGCTCTCAGACGCGCCCAGTACCGCCCGGCCGGCGAAGAGCGCCGATGCGGACGCTACCGGCCGGTCGAGCAATGCCAGCGAGCCGAGGTAAATGAACCCCGCCAGGGCAGCGGCAATGAGGCCGACGATGACGGCCCGCTTGCCGCCGTGCCCATCGGCATAGTTTCCAGCCCCAATGCGCGACAGCATCGAGGCGACGAACTGGCTGCCGGTCACCAGCCCGACTGCGAAGGGGCCGAAGCCGAGCTGCTGGTGAAGATGCAGCGGCAGGACAGGTAGCGCCAAGCCGATCAGAAGGAAGCCGGCGAAGACAGCCGCCATGATTGGCACCAGTTCCGCCATCGCGCCATTTCGGTCTGAAGTCCGCGCCATTGTCGCCACCGATAACACTTTGACAGCCGGGCTGTTCAGATCAGTAACGTTCGTAGGTCACGCGCCAGCCTTCGGCCGGATTGTCCGGCGTGAGGACCAGTTTGTTGTCCGAGACTTCGAATTTGCGCTTCATGCTTTGCCCGACAAGGTTACGGACCAGGGAAGACTCGACGGTGATGACGAAGGTCTTGTCCTGGTCGTTGATGGCGACCGGCCCGTAATAGGCCTCGTAGCCATTCTTTGTGTAAGGCGTGTCCGGCGCCTTGGCGTCGGGGTTCTGGGCCTGCACCGAGAGAGTGCCGGCCTCGGTGAAAATGACCTGACCGGAATACGGTACGGGCTTGAGACTTCCGCCTGCGCTGACCTCGAGCGACGTCAAAGCAGGCAAACCCCACGGGAACGCTCCGCATCAATTCCTATGCCACTGCCGCGCGAGAAATCCTTTCACCCCTGCTCCTGGAGTTCATCAGGCGTTACCCGCAGGTCCATATCGATCTGGTCACCGAGGGACGGCTCTTGGACATCGTCGCGGAAGGCTTCGACCTGGGCGTGCGTCGCGCCACCCTCATGCCGAGTGACATGATTGCGATCTCGCTGGGTCGGCCGCAGAGAAATGTGGTCATAGGCTCGCCCGACTATTTCAAAAGCTATGGTACGCCTTCCACACCGACTGACCTCCTTCAACATCGGTGTATCCGTATCCAGCTGCCGAATGGCGCGCTCTTTCGCTGGCGCTTCGAGAAGGATGGGGAACCGCTATTGATCGATGTGAACGGACCGATGACTTTGGATGAGGCAAGCCTGTCCCGCGGCACAGTGCTCGAAGGCGTGGCGCTGGGCTACGTAATGGAGCGTGACGTGCGCCAGGATATTGAGGCAGGGCGGTTGATCAGCGTTCTGAAGGAATGGATGCGGCCTTCCGACGAACTCTGCATCTATTACCCGGGACGACGCAATCCATCCGCAGCGCACAGAGCATTCGTTGAGCTAGACTAGCACGGGAACTCGGCTCAAAAGGCCGAAACACGGCTGTATAGGCGCCGTTCCGCTTTGCGCCCAATGTCGGCTGTTGAGATCATGCACGAACCCGCTTCGCGGGAGTGTCGCCTGGTTCTGAGATGGCGCGGTATTCATAGGCCTTGAGCGGGTAGAGCCCGCGATCCGACCATGGAGTTCCCTTCAACGAGAGGAACTTGCCATGGCTACCTTGTCGACCGATGCTCCGACTACGCCGCTTCGCCAGCGCATGCAGCAAGATATGCTGATGCGGGGTCTGGGACCGCATACGCAGCAGGACTACGTTCGTCATGTCCGGCGCTTCGCCGCGTTCCTTGGTCGCCCCCGACACCGCGACGACCGAGGACATCCGACGCTTCCAGCTGCGCCAGCATGAGAACGGCCTGGCCCGGCGACGATCAACGGTGCGGTCTCGGCGTTGCGATTCCTGTTCACGGTGACGCTGAGGCGGCGCGATCTGGCGCGCGCGCTGGTGGTCACGCGATATGCGCGCAAGCTGCCCGATGTGCTGAGCGTTGAGGAAGCGGCGCGGCTGCTCGAAGCGGCGCCAGGCATCAAGTACAAGGCCGCGCTCGGTGTCGCCTATGGCGCGGGCCTGCGCGTATCCGAGGTCGCGCATCTGAAGGTCGACGACATCGATTCGACACGCATGCTGATCCGCGTCGAACAGGGCAAGGGACGCAGGGACCGCAACGCCATGCTCTCGCCGCAACTGCTGGAACTGCTGCGGCTGTGGTGGCGCGAAGGCAAGCGGCGCGGGGTGATGCTCCCCCATGGCTGGCTGTTCCCGGGGCGCGGCTGCACAGCGCCGATCTCGTCGCGGCAGCTGCATCGCGCGGTCCAGGAAGCAGCTGAAGTCGCCGGCATCCGCAAGCGCGTCAGCCCGCACACGCTGCGTCACAGCTTCGCCACCCACTTGCTTGAGCAGGATGTCGACATCCGCGTCATCCAGGTCCTGCTCGGGCACAGCAAGCTCGATACCACCGCGCTCCACACCAAGGTCTCGACCCGGACGATCCACGCGATCGCAGGGCCGCTCGACCGGCTGATGGCGCTGATGGAAGGCAAGACGCCTCCCGGCTGAACCGGTGCGCGCGGACCTGGAGGTCGCCGATATCTTCCGTGCTGCCGGCCCCGGATACCGGGTCGCCCACGCCGGGCATCTGAGCCTGCAGCAGCTCAAGGTCATGTCGGCGATCGAACACTGCCGCACCGCTGCATTGGGTGGTCATGTCGAAGCCTGCGCGGACTGCGGTCAATGGCGGATCGCTTATAACAGCTGCCGCAACCGGCACTGTCCCAGGTGCCAGGGCGCCGCCGCGCGTACATGGCTCGCCGAGCGCGAAGCCGACCTGCTGCCAGTCGGTTACTTCCACGTCGTGTTCACGCTGCCCGCCGAGGTCGCCGTCATCGCCTTCCACAACAAGGCGCTGGTCTATGACCTGCTGTTCAAGGCGGCATCGGAGACGATGCTGACGATCGCGGCGGATCCCAAGCACCTCGGCGCGCGCATCGGCATCACTGCCGTGCTCCACACATGGGGCTCGGCAATGACACACCATCCTCATGTCCACATGATCGTGCCGGGCGGCGGCATCGCGCCGGACGGGTCACGCTGGATATCGTCGCGGCCGGCCTTCCTTCTCCCAGTCAAAGTACTGGGCAAGCTGTTCCGCCGTCTGTTCCTGACCCGGCTGGTCGCGCTGCACGACGCCGGTCGGCTCGCCTTCTTCGGATCGGCGGCACACCTGGCCGACCGTCGCGCCTTCCTGCGTCATCTGAAGCCTGTTCGCAGCAAGCGCTGGGTGGTCTATGCCAAGCCGCCCTTCGCCGGCGCCCAAGCGGTGCTCGCCTACCTGTCGCGCTACACTCACCGGGTCGCCATCTCGAACCGCCGCCTGATCGCCTTCGACGAGGCTGGAGTCACCTTCCGCTACAAGGACTATCGCCGCGACGGTGCCGAGCGCCAGCGCGCCATGACGCTTGCCGCCGACGAGTTCATCCGCCGCGTCCTGCTCCATGTCCTGCCGTGTGGGTTCCACCGCATCCGTCACTATGGGCTGCTCGCCAGCTCCGCCCGCAAAGCCAGCCTCGCACTCGCGCGCGAACTGCTGAACGTCGCTCCGCCGCCCCAAGACGACACTCCGGAAGAACCGGCTGACGTCCGCCCGCCTTGCCCCTGCTGCGGCGGACGCATGGTCGTCATCGAGAGGTTCGAACGGTGGTGCCAGCCTCGTGCACCGCCTGCCTCAAGAGCGCCGAACCGGGAGAACGCCCCATGACCCGGCATGGCCAAGTTGCTCGTACGACCGCGCCACGCCGACGCCGGTCAACGGGATGTTATGTGCACGTTGCCGTGGCGCCGGTCGTCACGCACACCAATCCCGTCGGAATCAACAATACACGCTCTGCGACCTGGCCCAGAAGCCGCTTCCACGACATGCCCACCGCATCCTATGCGGAAGTTCGCCCCAGGCGCTGGCACACCCCGAAACACAAATCCCCATAGCTCACCGCGTGCGGCACGCGGGTTCCTGCATGAGAGACTTTCGTACGCCTGACGGCACCCGAAACCCTTCAGCATCTCGGTCATCACGCTGACCACCTCCGCATCCTGTAAGCGGCCATCGTTTACTACCGCCCTTGGAGGACATGGACCGGTGCGTCGGACACATTGCCCCAAGACCAAACCTTTCGCCATTTGCGGTGGAAGAATTCGGCTAACCGATCTGTGTCGAAGATCTGGTGCAGTCCATATCGCCGTGGACGCCGAGTGCTCCGCGGGACGAAGTTAGACCGCCGATGGATGTCGGCATTCAGTTCAGACAGACACTTTAGGAGTTTGCTGATCTCTCGCCAACCTAAGAAAACTGGTCTTTTCACCTCCCTGAACATCGGGCTCGCCGACAATGCGCGACACCGCACCCGTGGGCGCCTAAGTCATTCCGAAACTAGACGAACATCATGACGATGATCGCGCCGATGACGATCAGCACAAGGCCGCCGACCAGCATCGGCAACAGACTGCTGTCCGGCTCGATACCAGACTCAAACTGCTTTGTTATCGCCTTATCGTTCTTCTTTGGTTCAACCATGGCTCGTCTCCGTGCGAGAAAAAATTGGCATGCGTCCGGTAAAAGGGGCAACGCCTGCGTAGGTGACTGTGGCGGCTGTCTGCTCCGTCCTCCAATCGATCCGCGACGAGATGGTGCGGCTCTTGATCCTTCGCGGCGCAACATTTTGTCTCCGATCGTAAAGAGATGTCGACTTACTCGCCGCTTTGCGCCACGCCGGAAACTTGGAGTGGTGACGGCTTGCCGAGGAAATCCTGAGGCCTCAGCGTGACGTCGGCCAGCGTGTAGCGGTCAAGGGTGCTCTGGAAGGAGGCGATCGCTTCGCCAAACATGCTTGAAAGCTTGCAGGAGCCGGTGAGCACACATTGGTTTCCCGTGGCGAAGCACTCCACAACCGCGAAATCCGGCTCGGTCAGCCGTATGACATCGCCGATTCGGATCATCTCGGGCCGGAGCCCCAGAACAAGACCGCCGGAACGGCCGCGGACCGCCTTCAGGTAACCGCCGCGTGTCAGGGTATTGGCGACTTTGTTGAGGTGTGTCTTCGACACCTTGAAGGTGCGAGCAGTCTCCTCGATCGTGATCAGGCGATCGCCGGCGGAGGCCGCGTACATCAGCATCCTCAAAGCATAGTCCGAGAAGTTGGTCAGCCTCACCGGTGGTTCCTCTCTTGGGTTGACGAGCTGTTACGGGAACCACTAACAAACCAACTCGGCATCACAGGTCTTTCTCGGCAATAGGTTCGATGCCAATCGTAGTCTCGCCACGGCTGAAGGCGACCGCGAGACGGAAACTGTGAGCGATGCGCAACGCGCGCTCCATAAAGAGCGCTGCCACCTCGGGCGGGCAAATGCGGCGTACCGTTGCGCGAAATAACTTTAACCAGCGACGGAAATGCGCCTCGCCGAGACCGGCTATGGCCAGGTGTGGCGGTAGTGGCCGGCCTTCATATCGCGAAGTCCGAAGTAGCGTCGCAGACCAGAAGTCGCACATCTTCGCCAGATGCTGCGGCCACTTGTCGGGCTCAATCCGGTCGTGGAAAATGGGGCCGAGAATGTCATCACGACGAATTTCGTCATAAAAACCGTGGACCACGCCGCGGATCATTGTCTCGTCGAGCACGTCCGGCAAGAGGACGCCGTCGACGACGATAGTTCTCCTACTCCGACCTTTCTCACTCATCTGGACGCTCCGGTTTTTTCCCAATGCGAGCGGGCTCAAGCCTTGGGTTCGCTCCTTGATGGATGCGACATAAAAGATATATTGTCAATCTATGTTATGGCGCGACAAAGCACACGTGAAGTGGGAATCCGAAGCTGAAGCGGATCTGCCTGGCCCAATCCGCTGGTGACGAGCCTCTTAGTTGACCGTGGTTCGTGCCGCGCCACTGGATTCTAAGGCATTGCTGAACTGCTTAGGTATCACGATGCCAGGCCCGACGCGGCAAGTATGCGCCCGATGCGGCTCAGTTTCGAGAATCGCCAACGCCTCATCGGACGACTGTGCCTGTCGGAGTCGCTCCCGAACTTGAGATGTCCGAAGCACCCGGCATATTTGCGAAAGGGCAGGGAGGAAGGCGGAAGTGGCAGAGCGCGGCCAGAGTACAGTGTAAATGAGATCGACGGGGTCGTCGTCGGGGCCGTCGAAATCGATAGGCTGGGCCAAGCGTGTCAAAGAATGGGCGAAGAGATCATACCCAGTAGAACGTGGGGGATTGCGACGCCACGACCTATGCCCGTCGAGCCGAAATCCTCGCGGTCGAAGAGACCACGGAGAACCACCTGCTCGTCAAGCCCGGCTCTTCGCGCAATCCTGATCGCGATTTTTGATAAGGCTGATTGCTTTCCCTTTGTCGCAAGGTCAAGCGAAATGTCTTCCTCTGACAAGACGGGGGAGATCATCCGGGTCAACTCCAAGTCGATCCAAACGCGATCACAAATCAGCGTTCAGCCGCATTGGTTAAGCAGGGCAGATGAGGTGTGGAGATGCTGGCTGTCCCGGACGCGGAGCCAAGGCTTTCTCGCGTCCGGGCTAATGACCCGTTTTGAGGAGTCTCGGCTGCCGGAAATCGAGGTGGAAAATATTCATAGCCATTCAGAGGTAGTGAAAGATTTTCCTAAATCAAGCAAACAGGTGCGCACCTGCATAGCAGAAATAATGCACTGAAATGTCAGTTAATTTCGTTTGACGATCAGAACAGTCTCCTGCTTGCTGGCTTGAGGCGAACAGGCCGCGCCAGCAAGTGAAAATCGGATTCTTTGACCTCGTTCAGATCTTCGGCCATCGCGTTTTTTAGTTCAACAAGGAGATACCGTGATGAAAAAACTCGTCCTCGCAGTTGCCCTGACAGTAGGCAGTTCGCTTTGCGCCATGGCGGCGGATGAGGTCACCAAAGCTCCGCCAGCCGCTCCGTACGAACAGGTCAGCAAGCTTGTGAAGCTGCCGGACTTCCTGCCGGGCATGGGCCAACTTTTCGTTGATCCGACGACATTGCCTGCCGGACCATTCCTTGCCTATGACCACGATGGCAAGCTTGTCAGCACGATTTATATGCTGCCGACCAAGGACCTCAATCCAGACAAGCGTTTTGACGATCTCGCTTCACCCGGCGGCAATGTCGACCATGTCGATGTCTACTACAATGCCGGCCATCCGGGAGTCGAAGAGCCGCATGTCCATGTCGTTCTGTGGCATGTCTCGGCCGCTGACGAGGCCCAGGTCGCCAAATGACACTCACGCGTCGTGAGATACTAGACGCGGGCGGGGGCCTTGCCGCCGCCCTCTCGCTCTCTTCTGTGGCAGTATGGGCCGGCGAGGCGATCGAAATCCGGATGCAAGGGCGCGACGACGGTTCGCAAGTCTGGTTCGACCCGATCGGCATTCTGATCAAGCCAGGGCAGACGATCCGATGGACCAACCTCAATCCTGGCAATTCGCACACGACGACGGCGTACAATCCGGCAAACTTCGGGCGACCGCTTCGCATGCCCAAGACGGCGAAATCGTGGGATTCCGACTACCTCCTGCCCAAGGAAAGCTTTTTGGTTAGCTTCACCGAGCAGGGGGTCTACGACTATTACTGTATCCCGCATGAGCATGCTGGAATGGTCGGCCGTATTATCGTCGGCGAACAAGAGGCACATGGCTGGGCTGAAATGGTTGGAGCAAATGGCGACCTACCGGAGGCGGCCCTCAAGGCATTCCCGACTGTCGAAGACATCATGACGAAAAGGGTCGTCCGGCGCGCTTAGATCATGCGCATGAAAGGCACGGCCCTCGGCAACAAGTGGAACCTAATACGACGATACCAATGGGAGCGCGAGTTTTCTTGGGTGTCGTCAGTGACCTATAGGGGCGACTTTCATGACAGGCTGCGTGTTTGCGTGTGAAACTCAACCATCATCTCAGGCAGGACGCGACGCGCGCACCCAAGTGCCGGACGCACCTCTCGATGCCCGAACTGCTGCCGAGCAACGCGAGCGTGCAACGCACCGGCTTGCTGAGCTGGGCGAGATGACGGGCGGTATTGCCCATGACTTCAGAAACCTCCTGGCAGTAATAGAATCTGGGCTCGGGCTCGCTGAACGAAGAGCCGACGAGCCCGAAAGGGTTCGTGCCTACATCGCGGCCGCGCGGGAAGGAATCGATCGAGGGATCGAGCTGACGTCACTGCTATTGGCCTTCGCAAAGCATCAGGAAGTGGATATCCACGCTGGCAATTTGAATGAGTTCCTCACGTCTTTCGAGCCTTTCCTAAGGTATGGCGCAGGGCCCGATGTCCGGGTCAAGCTGGAACTTGGTCCCGATGTCCCGGACTGCTTGATCGATCCCGCGCTGTTCGACACCGCAGTGCTTAATCTCGTCATGAACTCACGAGATGCGATGCCAAGTGGCGGGGAGATCCGCATCATCACTGAACGACTGGTGCAGACGACCGCGAAACCTGACCCGCCCGGACCTGGAACCTACGCACGCGTTCGCGTCAACGACCACGGTTGCGGCATGGCTCCTGAAGTCTTGCGGAAGGTGTTCGATCCATTCTTCACGACGAAGGGTGAGAAGGGTACCGGGATAGGGATGCCACAAGTGCAGGCACTGACCCAGATGGTTGGTGGTCGGATCCGGATAAGCAGTGAACGAGGAATTGGAACAACGGTCGACCTTCTGTTCCCGTCAGTCCAGGCGGATATTTAGACGCTCCACTAGAACTCTCAGAATTTGATGTCGCCGCTTGCGACGGAATGCAATCCCATCAGCGCTGGACCAACTACACTCTCGTCCGCACTTGCGGATTGCACCGCATAGACCGGATAGGAGAACTGCGGCATTTCAGGCATAAGGTGCAGCCGGCCGGCCTCTAAGTGAGGTTGCACAGAACTCATCCTGAAATATCCGGAGCCGCCAGTCGCAAGAACATAGCTCAGTGCGAGCGGACCGAGATCGAAAGAAAGATCCGGCGCGGCACTCGGGAAATTCATCCCGTGGTGAAGTCCAAAATCCGGCCCCCAATCCATATAAACATAATCGGATTCGTCCAGCAGGCGCGCTCCGGAATTGGTAGTCACAAGGACGAGCTTTTCCTCCAAAAGCAGATCGATCTTCAAACCCGGTCTGTGCGGGGGCGCGTACATGATAGCTAGGTCGACCATCCCCGACGCGACCTGATTGATCAAATCCTGCGGCACATCGACGTGTACGCGGAGTGCAATATCCTGAAGCGAGCCGCGCATCCATCGGACCCAATCGAGCAGAAGAGGTTGCGCAAGGCTGACTTCGCTGCCGACCGTCAGAACAGCCCGGCGCCCCGGGGGCACGGCGACCTGGTGAAGGGTACGTTGCCATAGTTGGACGAACATCGGGGCGTGGCGCAGAAATTGCTCACCGGCCGGGGTGAGCGAAGCTCCGCCTTTGTGGCGAACAAAAAGCGCCCGGCCCAATTGCTGCTCGAGGTTGCGGATTCGTGCGCTTACGGTCGTCTGGGCGACATTCAGGCGCTCCGAGGCCCGAATGAAACTCCCTGTCGAAACGATCTCGATAAAGGTACGCGCAAGCTCAATGTCCATAAGACATATAGCATAAAAGTTGCGTTTAAATGTCAATCAATTTCGTTTGCTAGATACTTAGCTCCAGCACTAGGCTCGAAGAATTCCACCAAGCCTAGCGCTGGATGCTGCGCAGCGCCGGTTGGAGCGGGCGCAAGCTCTCTCCATCCTCACACATCGTTTTGCCTGCAGCGTCACAGGAGAAATCATGTCGACGAGAGAAAAGAGCCAAGGCGATGTGGGGCGTCGCGACTTTCTGAAGCTGTTCGGCGCGGCTGGCGCGGCCGCGAGTACACTACCGCTTGGAGGATCCGCATCGGCGGACGAAATGGTGGCCGCGACGGCCGGCAAACCGCTCCATCACGTAACCGACGCCACGAAATCCTATGCCGGGGACTCGGGCTACGAATTCTTCAATGTCAACGAATCCGCCTTCGTCGAGGCGGCGGTCGATACGCTCATTCCCAGCGATTCAACCGGCCCCGGCGCCAAGGAACTCGGCGTTGCGATCTACATCGATCGGCAAATGGCCGGCGGATACGGCAAGGGCGACCGGCTGTATCTGGAAGGGCCGTTCGGCGAGGGCACGCCAGAACAAGGCTATCAATTGCCGATGACGCCATCGGAATTGATCCGGGCCGGCATCGCCGACGTCAGTGCCTATGTGCAGAAGAACCACAAGAACACCTTCGACGGCCTATCGGAAAAAGATCGCGCCGCGATCATGACCGAACTCGACGGCAAGAAGGTGGAGCTTCCAACAGTGCCGACCGCAACCTTCTTCGGGCTTCTGCTGCAGCTCACGATCGAGGGTTATTTCGCCGACCCGATGTATGGCGGAAACAAGGACAGGGCAGCCTGGAAGATGATCGGGTTCCCCGGCGCCGACGCCATGTACATGGACAAGATCGAACCGTTTCGGAACAAGGCCTATACGGCTGATCCGAAGGGCATACAGGATCTCATTTAATCGACGGAAGAAGAAGGAGACTATAACATGGCCACCAAACTCAACGCGGTCGATGTCCTGATTGTCGGTCTTGGGTGGACAGGCGGCATCATTGCCAAGGAGCTTGCATCGACCAAGCTGAAAATCGTCGCCCTTGAGCGGGGAGGCCCGCGCGACACCAATCCGGACTTTATCGACCCGCAGATCCATGACGAACTGCGTTACGCCGCTCGCCACGACCTCATGCAGAACGTGCGGCGGGAAACCATCACATTCCGCAACAGTGAATCGCAAACGGCGCTGCCGATGCGTCAACTCGGCTCATTCCTGCCCGGCCAGGGCGTCGGCGGCGCCGGCGTGCACTGGAACGGTGTCACCTGGCGCTGGCTCGAATGGGATCATCAGGCGCGCACCCGGACGATCGACAAATACGGCGAAAAGATCGTCCCTTCGGATATGCACCTGCAGGATTGGCCGATCACCTATGACGATCTCGAGCCCTATTACGACAAGTTCGAAAAAACCTGCGGCACCTCCGGCAAGGCCGGCAATATTAACGGTCGGAAGATCGATGGTGGCAATATCTTCGAGGGATCGCGAAAGGACGAGTACCCCAATCCGCCGATGATTGCCGCGCAGAGCATGGTGATGTTCGAGAGGGCGGCCCGCAATCTCGGCTACCACCCTTTCCCCAACCCATCGTCAAACGCGTCGCGGGATTACATCAATCCGGATGGCGTGGCCTTCGGCCAGTGTCACTACTGTGGCTTCTGCGAACGTTTCGGCTGCGAGGCGAATGCCAAGGCAAGCCCCCATTTTACCGTCATCCCGCTGGCGGTGAAGAACCCGAATTTCGAGCTGCGCACCAACTCGATCGTGCTGAAGGTCAATCTCGATTCCACCCGCAAGAAGGCGGTCAGCGTCACCTATCTCGACGCACGCGGGCGCGAATTCGAACAGCCTGCCGACCTCATCATCCTGTCGGCTTATGCGCTCGGCAACGTCAACCTGCTGCTGCATTCGGGGATTGGCGTACCCTATGACCCGGCAACGGGGAAGGGTGTGGTCGGCCGCAACTATGCCTATCAGTGCGGTGGCGGAGCTACCGCCTTCTTCGACAAAAAGACCATCCTGAATCGCTTCATGGGGGCCGGCGCGCTCGGCACCTGCATGGATGATTTCAACGGCGACAACTACGATTTCGACAAGGCCGGCTACATCGGTGGCGGCGGCATCAGCTGCAGCAACTCGGGTGCCAGGCCGATCCAGTCGCATCCCACGCCGCGGGGCACGCCGCGCTGGGGCTCCGACTGGAAGGAGGCAGTGGTCGACAATTATGACCACGCGGCCAGCATTGGCAATCAAGGCGCGGTGATGGCCTACCGGCAGAACTATTTGAGCCTCGATCCGACCTACACCGACGTCTTTGGGCGTCCGCTGATGAGGATGACGTTCGACTTCCAGGACAACGAGGTAAAGCAGATGAACGGTCAGGCCGACATCTGCGTGACAATCGCCAAGGAGATGGGTGCGACCAAGGTCGATCGGAGCATTCCCCCCGTGCCTTATTCGATCGTGCCTTATCAGAGCACGCACAACACAGGCGGGGCAGTTTTCGGAGCTGACCCAAGCACCAGCGTTCTGAACAAATATCTTCAGGTCTGGGATGTTCCAAACGTGTTCGTCACCGGCGCCTGTGTGTTTCCTCAGAACGCCGGGAAGAACCCGACCGGGCCGGTAGGTGCTCTTGCCTACTGGGCGGTGGACGCGATCAAGAACCAATATCTGAAGAACCCCGGCCCACTGGTTTCCTCCTGAGGCAACGTCTGCCGGATCCGTATCCGCGGTTCGGATCCGGCAGACTGGGTTGTGTTTCGAATCCCGATATTGCCAGAGGCAGACTTGGCGGAAACCAAGCCGCCGCTCATTGAAGGCAGCAAACATGAAATCGACCATGCTTGGATTGGCGACCGCGATTCTCACTGCAGTCGGTTCGGCCCATGCGCAGGAATCATCCCCCGGCAACGCCGAAGCCGGTGCCGTCGTCTTCAGGAGGTGCATGGCCTGCCACAAGGTCGGCCCTGACGCACAAAACGGGGTAGGTCCGGTTTTGAACGGCGTCGTCGGCCGAGCGGCCGGTGAGTATCCCGATTACAGCTATTCCTCGGCGAACAAGAATTCGGGTCTGACCTGGGATGAACCGACGCTGACGACCTATCTGAGGGCGCCGCGCAAGCTGGTGCCGGGCACAAAGATGGCGTTTGCCGGTCTCAGCAAGGACCAGGAGATCGCCGACGTCATCGCCTATCTGAAACAGTTCAATGCTCAGGGCCAGAAGGTCGGCCCCTGAATCAGACGGGAACCTGTCCCTGGGCAAAGTGCAACCTTGATGAAATTTCTCCTGCACAAGGGTCTGGGAAATTCCACGATCCAACAGATCGGCAGCTACCTGCGTAGCCGCGGCGCCGGCCATCACTAGATCGAGCGATATCGCGGCGACATCTTCGTATTCGTGTCGGATGCGGTCGACGAAGAAATCCTGAGTAGCAAATTCGCCAGCCTTCTCGATGCTGTCAACGACATAGATACGGACGGGACTCGACCTCGATGAGCGAAAAAAATTTCGACGAGAGAATAAAATTGAAACGGGCATATGAGAGCCCTGCCGCCGACGATGGCAAGCGAGTGTTGGTTGACCGACTTTGGCCGCGCGGGGTCAAGAGGACCGAGGCCGCCATCGACCATTGGATGAAGGAACTCGCGCCTAGCACCGAGCTTCGGAAATGGTTCGGACACGATCCAGCACGCTGGGAGGAATTCCGCCAGCGATATGCGGCGGAAATCCATGAGCATCGCGATGTGCTCGACCGACTACGCGATCTGATACGGCAAGGCGCCGTCACACTCGTCTACGCGGCTCATGACGAGGCTCACAACGATGCCGTCGTCCTTAGAGAGGTTTTGCTGAGACATCGATGAAAACGGCGCGCCCCTCCTCCACTGCCAAAGACACTGGCTTGCGGTCTCGACAGCGACAACAAACCCGTTTCTCCGGAACCAAACCAAGGAAAATCCATCCAATCATCGATGGGCGCGTTCAGTTGAGGAGAAGAACAATGAAATTCTTTGTCGATACAGCCGACATTTCTGAAATTCGCGAGCTTGCCGCCGCTGGCATTCTCGACGGGGTGACCACAAACCCGTCCCTTATCGCAAAGACCGGCCTACCGATCAGGGATGTGATAAAAGAGATTTGCCAGACAATTGAGGGCCCAGTTTCGGCAGAGGTCACCGCGACCGGCTTCGACGGCATGATCGCCGAGGGAGAGCGTTTGGCCGGCATTGCCGGCAATGTGGCCGTCAAGGTGCCGTCGACCTGGGATGGATTCAGGGCTTGCCGGGCGCTCAGTCAGGTCGGGCACAAGGTCAATGTCACCCTGTGCTTTTCAGCCAACCAGGCACTGCTCGCAGCCAAGGCAGGCGCGACCTTCATTTCGCCGTTCGTCGGCAGGCTCGACGATCTCGGTCTGGACGGCATGGAAGTGATCCGAGAAATCCGCACGATATACGACAACGACAAATCCTTCACCACGGAAATCCTGGCGTCCTCGATTCGCACGCCTCTCCATGTCAAACAGGCGGCGATCGCAGGCGCCGATATCGCAACCGTACCACCAGCGGTACTCAGAAACCTCGCCAAACACCCACTCACCGACAAGGGCCTCGAGTCCTTTCTCGCCGACTGGGGTAAGACGGGGCAAGCGATTCTGTAATTGCCCGCAGTTGAATGGCTGAGGAAGCAACCATAAAAATTGCACTCATTTACCGATTAAATTCGTTTGCATGATACCGGAGACGGCGGGAAACTGCAGTGTGAAAACCACTCGGCCCATTGCGTCACGTGATCGGAACGTTTGGCGCAAGTGCGCTGAGAATCTGAAGGCGCACTAGCCAGGCAGAACGTATCCCAGTGGGGATTGTCGCTTCGCCGTACGAGCGATTTTCACATCAGATCGCCAAGGAGAAGACGATGGCTGAAGGCCATACCAAATTAAACGGGCCGGATCTGGTCCAGGGGATTGCGTTCTCGGATCTTCCCGATGGCGGAAAGCTCGTCGGCCGTTGCGGCGACGAACAGGTGCTACTGGTGCGCCGCGGGGCCGAGGTCTTCGCGATCGGGGCGACTTGCACGCATTACGGCGGGCCGCTTGGCGATGGTCTTGTGGTGGACGATACCGTCCGCTGTCCTTGGCATCACGCGTGCTTCGATTTGCGTACAGGCGAGGCCTTGCGAGCGCCTGCCTTCAATCCACTCGCGTGCTGGTCGGTGCAACAGCGAGATGGCCGGATATTTGTCGGCGAGAAACTCAAACGGACGGCACCGAAGCCGCGCGACGGAAGCGCTGGCCAGGCCCCCGAGAAAATCGTGATTGTCGGTGGCGGCGCGGCTGGTTTTGCTGCCGCCGAAACACTGCGGCGCGAGCAGTACCAGGGCAGCATCGTCGTGATCAGCGATGACCAGGCACCGCCCGTCGACCGGCCGAACCTCTCCAAGGACTACCTCGCCGGAAAGGCACCGGAGGATTGGATTCCACTCCGCGGGGGGAAGTTCTATTCAAAAAACAACATCGACCTGCGTCTCGATACGAAGGCCGTTCATATCGACCTGCATTCCCGCGAGGTTGTCCTCGCGGATGAAGGCAGGATTCCTTACGACAGGCTACTCCTTGCAACCGGAGCCGAACCGGTGCGCCTGACCATACCCGGCGCCGACCAGTCACACGTACACACGCTGCGCTCGTTCGCAGATTCCAAGGCAATTATCGAGCGAGCCACGACTGCGCGACGCGCCGTCGTCCTTGGCGCCAGTTTCATTGGCCTGGAAGTTGCCGCGGCCCTGCGCTCGCGCGATATCGACGTTCATGTCGTGGCGCCAGATAAGCGACCCATGGACCGGGTCCTGGGTCCGCAAATGGGCGACTTCATCCGCGCCCTCCATGAGGAGAACGACATTGTTTTCCATCTCGAGGACACCGCGAGCAGCATCGACGGGAGCAAGGTGAAACTCGGCAGTGGCGATACGTTGGCGGCGGATTTCGTCGTCGTCGGCATCGGCGTGCGGCCGCGGACAGGGCTTGCCGAAACGGCGGGGCTTATCCTTGACCGCGGGGTCGTCGTGAACGCCTTTTTGGAGACGAGCGCACCAGGGATATTCGCGGCCGGCGACATTGCGCGGTGGCCAGATCCTCGCAGTGGCGAGAACATTCGGGTCGAGCATTGGGTGGTTGCCGAGCGGCAGGGGCGAACCGCGGCGCTCAACATGCTCGGCCATCATGAGAAATTCGAGGCCGTGCCGTTCTTCTGGAGCCAGCATTACGATGTTCCCATCAACTATGTCGGCCATGCCGCGCAATGGGACGAGATCGTGGTGGATGGAGACATCATTGCCAAGGATTGCCTGCTCCGCTTCAAGCGCGAAGGGCGCACGCTGGCTGTCGCTTCGATCTTCCGCGACATCGAAAGTCTAGAGGCCGAGGTGGAAATGGAGCGCCAAATGGCAACCTAGCAAGCGCTCTCGGGCACCGCGATCCAGAGAGAGCTCAACCAGCATGGCGGAGCGGTGTGTCGTCGTGAACGAAAGGAGTTCGACTTATGTCCACAATGCAACAGGAACTTAACACCAACGGTTTGCGCACGGTTGCGCCCGCTCAGCATTATTCAAAGATCGTCGAGTTCGCAAAGGAAGTTGCCAGGGAAGCGTCCGATGAGACGCCGACCTCGGTTGAGATATTCTCGGACAGCGGCCACTGGTACTGCCGGGTCCGTCGTGGCGATGAAAAGACTCGGCCGATGGGTCCCTATACCAAACAACAGGCTGAGCGGATCCAGGAAGTTCGGAGAATGCTGATCGCCAAAAGAGGTACCGCTCGGATCATGTTCGAGTAGGGCGAGGACCTTGACGATCACGCCGGCCGGCGCACTTCTCACGACAACGATCGTTCGTAATCAGTTTTTTGAAAACTTTGCGAGGCAGACCTCCGGCTTTTGAGGGTTGCCGCATTGCGAAGCCGCGTTTCGCGGCAGGGCGTCTGTTGACGTTTCCCCTTTGCCGAGCCGGCATCATCTCCAATCCATGGAAGGAAAGCCCAATGGGCTACAAGTCAATCGTTCTCAATCTCGACATCGACGGCATGGCCGCTCCTGTTATCAAGCTCGGTGTCGATCTGGCCCACCGCTTCGATGCGCGCCTGATTGGTCTCTCGGCTGCCGACGTTCCGCCGCCTGTTGTACTGGAAGGAGGAGTGGCCTTCGAAGGAGAGAGCATGATGCGCCAGCGGAAGAACATCGAGCGACGAATTGAGGATCTCCGCGCCGAGTTCGAAGGCCTTGCTGGTGCAAAGGTTGATACGGAATGGCGTGGGGCTGTGGGCAATCCGACCCGCTTGCTGATCGACTCGGCGCGCCTGGCCGATCTCATCGTCACAGCGTCGCCCGAGGGCGCCTCGTCTAGCAACGTTCATCGGTCCACAGATCTCGGCAACCTGATCCTTCAGGCGGGTCGACCTGTACTGGTCACCTCGACCAACCAAAATTTCCGGATCAACAAGGTTCTTGTCGGGTGGAAGGACACGCGTGAAGCCAGGCGCGCGGTTACTGATGCCATGCCCTTTTTGCAAATGGCTCAGGAGGTTCGTGTAATCACGATCGACAATGACGCGACCGAAACCTGGAACAGCCTGAACGATGTTGTCGCCTTCCTTTCTTTTCACGGCGTAAAGGCGAAGGCGGAAGTGTTTCCGGAAAAATCCGATGGTGGAACAATCTCCGATCTGGCCGACGCGATGCATGCGGATTTGATCATATCCGGCGCCTACGGCCATAGCAGGTTCAGGGAATGGATCTTTGGCGGCGCTACCCGCTCGCTGCTTGAAAATGATCGACTGAACCGGGTCATGTCGAATTGATCGTGATACGCAACTTAGTGGATGCGCATTGTCAAAAGCTGACAAATCCGTGCAGGCTGCCGGGTTGACCGCCCGTCAATTGTGACTCGGCTGCCAGGCAGGCTTATCGGAAGAGCACATACTCGTTACTCGCCTTCCGTGGCGATCAACATCCAATTGCGCGTCGTTGACGGGGTTTCACAGGCGAACGTCCACGTATCGATCACCTCAATGACCTGCAGGGGATCGCCGGCGACGATCACATCGTTGGCCGAGCGTGTAACGCTGACCACGTCGGAAACGAAGCGAACGACAATCTCAGCGGTACCATTCTCCTCGATAGCGTCGATGACCTTTGCTTCGCTCGTGCCGATGAACGTCAACTGAAGCATCTCCTCTCGAAGCCGACGTTCGGCGAACGCTCGCTCGAAGGTATCGAGCACTTCCGGCCCGACAAGGCGCTTCAACATTTGGATCTCGCCGTCCGCATAAGCCCGCAGGATAAGTTCATAGGCTGTCTTGGCACCGGCCAGAAACGCGGCAAGGTCGAAATTCGGGTCGATCTCTCGCATCACATCAAAGGGCGTGCCCGCGGAGGAAGTGTTTTCGATCCTGCCGGTTCGTTGCTCTGCGGGCGCATCTTCCCGCTTGGCCTTGTCGTCGCCCGAGCGCGGCAGAAGTTGGCCCCAACTGCTCAGCAATGCCCAATAAAACGCGATGATCGCCACGAGCAGTATGTGGCTGTTTGGATCTGTGGTCTCGTTCATGACGTTCTCCCGACAAAATGTCGAATTGACTGCCGGCGCCGGTTTGGAACCGGAGACGAATTCTAGACAATGCGCGGCAGCCGTTCCCATTGATGGAAGGGCGGCGGGGACGGCAGCTGCCATTCGAGCGTGGTCGCTCCTTCGCCCCATGGATTGGGGCCGGCCTCGCGCTTTCGAGCGAATGCCTCGGCGACCGTAATGAGGAAGACGATAAATCCTGCGGCGGAAATGTAGGACCCGATCGACGAAATGAAGTTCCAGCCGGCGAAGGCGTCCGGATAGTCCGCGTAGCGGCGTGGCATGCCCGCCATGCCAAGGAAATGCTGTGGGAAGAAGACGAGGTTGACGCCGACGAACATCAGCCAGAAATGCAGCTTGCCCAGCGTCTCGCTGTACATGTAGCCGGTCATCTTCGGAAACCAGTAGTAGAAGCCGGCGAAGATGGCAAAGGCCGCACCCAAAGACAGCACATAATGGAAGTGCGCCACAACGTAGTAGGTGTCGTGCAGCACGCGATCGAGGCCGGGGCTGGCGACCACGATGCCGGTCACGCCGCCAATGGTGAAGAGCAGGACGAAGCCGAGAGCCCAGAGCATCGGCGTCTTGAACTCCATCGATCCTCCCCACATGGTCGCCAGCCACGAAAACACCTTCACGCCGGTAGGTACGGCGATGACCATCGAGGCGAAGGCGAAGTAACGCTGGGTGTCCGCGGACAGACCGGTCGTATACATATGATGCACCCAGACGACGAAACCGATCGCGCTGATTGCCACCATCGCATAGGCCATGCCGAGATAGCCGAAGATCGGTTTCTTGGCGAAGGTCGAGATGACATGGCTGATGATGCCGAAGCCGGGAAGGATCATGATGTAGACTTCTGGATGGCCGAAGAACCAGAACAGATGCTGGTAGAGGATCGGATCGCCGCCGCCGGACGGCGCGAAAAAGGTCGTCCCGAAGTTGCGGTCGGTCAAAAGCATGGTGACCGCGCCGGCGAGCACCGGCAGCGACATGAGAAGCATGAAGGCGGTGACCAGCATCGACCAGGCGAACAGAGGCATCTTATGCATCGTCATGCCGGGTGCGCGCATGTTGAAGATGGTGGTGATGAAGTTGATGGCGCCGAGGATCGAGGAGGCGCCCGAAAGGTGGATCGACAGTATGACGAGGTCAACCGCGGGCCCCGGCTGGCCGTCCGTCGAATAGGGCGGGTAGAGTGTCCACCCGCCGCCATGGCCGAGCGCACCTGGTGCTCCCGGAACAAACATCGAGGTGATAAAGAGGACAAACGACATCACCAGCAACCAGAACGAAATGTTGTTCATGCGCGGAAAGGCCATATCGGGCGCGCCGATCATGATCGGCACCATCCAATTGCCGAAGCCGCCGATCAGCGCCGGCATGATGACGAAGAAGATCATGACCAGCCCGTGCGCGCTGACGACGACGTTGTAGACACCCGGATCGCCAAATATCTGCAAACCTGGTTCCTGCAACTCCATGCGGATCAACACGGAGAGCGCGGTGGCGAGAATCCCTGCCGTGATCGAGAACAGCAGATAGAGCGTCCCGATGTCCTTGTGGTTGGTCGAAAAAAACCACCTGACCAGAAACCGAGGCTTGTGATCGTCCAAGACTGTGGCTGGATTAGACATGATGTGCTTCCTGCTCTTCACTGCTGCAGGTCGAGCGGGCTCAACGATGGAAGGCATTTGCAAATCCGCCGTCACAAGGGGATCAGGGCCTCGCCTGCTTTCATTCATTCGTCGGTGACGATCACATCCATCGGAATGTCGTGCGGCTGCGGATAGATGGTCTGGATCCTGCTGCCGGCGTAGCCGACGCCGACGACGAGAGGCCGCTTCGGCGCGGCGGCCAGGGTCCGGTCGAAGAAGCCGCCGCCGTAACCCAAGCGGTAGTTGGCCTGGTCGAAACCGACAACTGGCGCGATGACCACATCCGGTTGGACGGATGGCCCGTGTGACGGGACGAGAATATTCCAGATGCCGCGTTCCAGCGGGTCTCCCGGTCCCCATATACGAAACTCCAGCGGCCAGCCCTTTTTGATGACGACCGGCAACGCGATCCGCCCGCCGCGCTCGATCACCCGTATCGCCCAGTTGCGAAGGTCCGGCTCGCCTCGAAAGGGCCAGTAGCCGCTGACGATGCGGCCGCTCACCCGGCCGACAGCCAGGTCGAGAGCGGAGCCGATGCGGGAAGACCTCGCAGCGCGTTCCGCGGCGTCGACCGCGAGACGCTCGTCGATCAGGCGCTTGCGCTCCGCCTTGCGCCATCGACAGACATCCGTCCAAGCGTCTTGCACAACCGAGTCGGTGCCATATCCTGGAACAAGTTCGTGCAGGAAGCACGGCGGCGAGGCGTACTCTCGCGTTTCCAAGGGAATATCCTCCTGGTCAGACATTGTGCGCTCTATCAACTCTTGCGGCGGAAACCACCTCGACCTTCTGGACGTTGCGCTGCGTAAAACAGGAAGGCAAACGGAATTAAATGCTGTATTGATGCAAAATTATTGCACTGAACGGGAAGCCAGAATGGATATTGATCGCGCTCGCACGTTTTTGGAAATCGTCCATTCCGGAAGCTTTCTGAAAGCCGCCGACCGGCTCCACGTCACCCAGACGACGGTGAGCGCGCGCATACGCACGCTTGAGGAAGAGCTCGGACGTCAGCTCTTTATCCGCAACCGCAATGGCGCGCAGCTGACACCGGCGGGCCGGGAGTTCGAGCGGTTCGCCCAGTCATTCGTGCAAATCTGGGAAAGGGCAAGACACCAGCTCGCCATTCCATCGGGACGGACAAGCGTCGTTGCCTTGGGCGGGGAGCTCAGTCTGTGGAACCCGCTGCTGCTCGACTGGCTGGTCTGGATGAAGAACGCCAGGCCTGAAATCGCCATCCAAGCCCAAGTCGGCGTGCCGGACCAGCTCCTCGAGCAGCTGAGGACCGGCGTTCTGGACATTGCCGTGCTCTATGCGCCGAAGCTGCTACCGGGTTTCAGGGGTAGAGCTTCTCGTCGAGGAGCAGCTCGTCCTGGTTCGGACCACGGACAGAGACGGGGAACAAGTCGGCTCCAAAGACTATGTCTATGTTGATTGGGGGCCGCTGTTTGCGGCCCAGCATGGTGCCAGCTCCTCAGCTTTCGGCGAGCCAGGATTGATGGTCGGCCTTGGTCCGCTCGGGCTGAGCTATATCCTGCGCGCCGGCGGAATGGGCTATTTCCGCAGGGGGGCCGCAGCTCCTCATATCGAGGCGGGGCAGCTCGAGATCGTGGAAGGCGCACCGGAATTCACCTATCCGGCCTATGCAGTCTATCCGGAAGCAAGCGACGCGCGTGCCGACGTGCAGGAGGCGTTACGTGGTCTGACGCAGGTGGTGAAATGACAGCGTTATTTCAGTTCCAAATCATCGGTCATGAAGCCGGAAAGAAATCCGTTGCCATGGATTGATCGTACATGCCTTATCCATTCCACACCATCGGTCACTCGACCCGGTCGATCGCCGAATTTGTCGCCCTGCTGCGGGTCGCAGAGATCACCCTGGTGATCGACATAAGGACTGTCAGACGATCGCGGGCGAACCCGCAGTTCAACAGCGAGGTGCTTCCCGAAGAGCTGGCAGCGTTCGGGATCGGATATGAATACATTGCCGAGCTTGGCGGCCTGCGCGGCAAGGCGCACGATATTCAACCTGCGCTCAACGCATTCTGGATCAACCAGAGTTTTCACAATTACGCCGACTACGCGCTGTCGGCCGAGTTTCTTGACGGCCTGAATCGGCTTCTGTCCCTCGGCAGGCAGCGGCGAAGCGCCATCATGTGCTCGGAAACGCTCTGGTGGCGCTGTCACAGAAGGATTGTCGCGGACTACCTGATCAGCCGCGGCGAGTCCGTTTTTCATCTGATGGGCCATGACAAGGTTGAGCCGGCGAAACTCACCGACGGCGTGAAGGCACGGGACGACGGAACGCTTGTCTACCCGCCTGCACAGCCTTCGGAATAATCGAGCTCTCAGGCGGCCGACGGACCAGGGTCGTCGAAACCGGTGTCGAAAGCCGCCACGACTTTGTTCTCCGCTTTGTCCTGCAGTTCCTCCGAGCGATGGACGACGCGGAGAACCGGTCCGTCCGGTCGCGACGAGCCCGACTCTACACCCCCCGCCAGCTTCAATCTTTCGCGCCTTGCGGCTTCCGGCTGATAAACCACTTCTTGGACCGTCAGGGTTTCAAGGCCGCCGTCTGCAGTCGGAATGGACATGGACTGACCTTCGGCCAGACCGAGCAGCGCAAGGCCGCGCGGATTGGTGATCGGCAAAAGCATGCCAACCAGACCGCGCATCTCGTCATGTGCGACGATGCGGATTTCGGCAGGGCGGTCGTTTACCCGATAAGCGACGCGGCTGCTGAGCGTCACGACGGTTGCTGGGATGTCTTCCCGAAACACCACAACTGCGCTCGAAATCTTCCGTTGAAGGATACCCGAGAAGGTTTCGCTGCGGGAAGGATGGCGCTCCCGCATCACCTCAAGAATTGTGTAGTCCTTGGTCGTCAGTTGACTGCTGTCGATATTGAGCATGGTGCGTCTCCGGCCGGCCCACGCAAGGGGATCCAGCCATAGGAAATTGATCGGGAGTGAGAAATTGCCCCTGTGCCGGACCCAGATGGGCCGGCGCAGGGGTCAGACTCCTGCGATCAGGCTGCCTGCATGATTGAGGAGACGGACGGAGACGCCCATATCTAGACGCTCGCCGCAATCGTCGGAGACGCAGGTGCGAGCCGATCGGCTCCATCGCCTTCCGGGGCGGGCTGGTTCACGGCAAGCACCAACAATTCGTGCCGGCGCCCGTCTCGGGCGGTCCACATGATCGACTGTCCAGCCGGGAGGCCGATCAGGGCCGTGCCAATCGGCGTGAGGATTGAAACCTTGCCTGCGGAGATATCCGCATCGCCAGGAAAAACCAGCGTGACTGTTTTCGCGTCGCCCGTATCGGGCTTGAACGTCACCGACGAACCCATCTGGACGGTGTCAGCGGAGACCGAACCATCGGAGACGATACGCGCCCGCTCGAGTTCGGCGAGCAGTTCATCGGAAGCCTCCGGATTTCGTACAGCCACAGTGCTCGCAAGCGCCGATAGACGCGCATGATCCGACTGCGAGATGCGGATGTTCGGCTTGCGCCGGGTTTTCGTGTTGTCTTGCATTTGAATACTCGTGCTTCTGCCCGGACCAGCCGCCCACCAAGGGTGCCGGAACTGAGTCAATTCGTGGAAAAACTTGCTGAAAACGCCGATGCCCCAGAGGCTCGCGGCCCTGCGGATCATCCCATGTGGGTTAACGCACCGCCCCTCGGCTCAGGGCATATGGCAACTGAGCCGGGGGCTACATTCCCGCTATGGGACAAACCCGGAAAAGAATATCGCGATGAATTTTGACTGCGGCGTTCATAAGACCATAGTTGGTGAAGCAATCCGGGAAGTCAAGCCAGCCACCTCGGTGCACCTTGGCGGGCATCAACCCTAAGTTAGTCAGGGCGAGCACCAAGCAGAGTAGTTATCACCAGCTCTCTTCCGGCCCTGTTTATCCCGGTTCCGCTCGGTCTTTCTTCCGCCAATCCGAGGAAGACAAGGCGTTCGGCCAAGGCTTTTGATAGAGATGGGTAAGGCCCGCGGTTCATTCGCTTGAATGCCGTTTGCTCCTCCTCAGTTAGAGCGTCCCAGATAACCGTCATGACGGCCACCTCCCATGTTTGCATTGTCCAGCCAATGCGAATTCTGATTGTCGAGCCACGGGCTGTTGCCGTGAATTCATCGAGCCCGAAAACCTTGAGTCTATGGAACGGCGTCTGTCCCGACGATGCCGCCCTCATTCTCCAGAACGCCGATCCGCCTGACTTCCGAGCGGTTGAGTTTCAGACGAACGCCGATACCGCCGCCGTTTTCGGCAATGAAAACGGCGCCGGCGTTTTCAAGCGCGGTTTGCAACGTGTCGCAAACATCCTGGTCGGGAAGGCTGATCCGACGCTCGAATTCCTCGATGACCAACGCATCCACGCCTGAACTGCCGGAGAGCTTGTCACGGGTCCATTCGACCAGCGCGCGAGCGGCACGGCATTGAGCACCAGTGATCATCGTAAAATCTCCTGCTACCGCTTTCGGGGCCGAAATCACGGCTTGCTGCAAGCCAGGACACTCCGGGGTGCGATCGCTTGACCGAACCAAAAGTGCATATCGAATTCAAAAAGGGAAGGGCTGCGTCACGCGCCGCAATCGAAATTCTAATGCAAAATAATTGTGCTAAAGCGGCAATAAATTTCGTTTGTCTTGCAGACAAGGATGACTGAAGCTCACACATAGCGAAATTGACAGATTGGGTGCCAGCCAGCAGGTCTCAACGCCAGGGGAGTTCTTGGCGATATCGCGAAGGGCACCTTGGGCTCGGCGATGATGATAATGGACAGGCTTGAACACGATTTCGGCAGAATACTTTCCGGCAGGGTTCAGCGTCATGTGGTCGGGCGAATGGTATCTGCCAGCCGCCTCGACGTAGATGACCGCGGTCCAATCACTCCTTCGGATGACAATGCCCTCAAGACACGGCTGCGCGAGGAACTGCTCCTGCAAGCACAGACCCGGCTGCCGATCACCTATGCAACACTGGCCGAGAGCATGGTTGGTTCCGATGCAACAGGCGTGATCCGTGATGCACTCGAACAACCGATGGACGACGATGCGCAAGATAAGCTTGGACGTGTCGGTGAGTTGGAGGACATCATCGGGGCGGGCGTTTTCTTAGCCAGCGACCCCGCGGCGATGATTACCGGAACGAGTTTATTGATCGATGGCGGTTGGCAGCTCTCTGCCTAGTTCGTTCCAGAACCTGACCGTCTGCTTCCGGCCCCACTGCGGTCATTCGATGCCTTGCCCCTAAGGGGCCGCTCATGGCGCGTCCCGCTGGTTCAAACGGGGCGTATACCTCATCGCCAACAGCCGCCAGCCGTCCCGCTATATCCGGGAACTTTGCGAGATAGCCGGGGACGAGATGCGCTACGCGACGATCGAAGGCGCTGCCTTGCGTCAATGCCCCGTTTGTCTGGTGGGCCAAATGGTCGAGAAGCGCAACAGGAACGGGACGGTGTTTCACGGATGCAATCAGTTCCCTGATTGCAGGCACAGCGAAGGTGTTCCGGCGCAATCGACGGCGCACCTGGATAGACGCGCCTAACGCCAGGAGCACCGCTTGCGCAGTTGCAGCGGCATCCGGGCGATGCTGCCGCGCGGACGCCGTTTGATACGCAGCCGCGCCGCGCGGAATCCCAACCCGGACTCTTTTGTCCCGATCAATCCAGATCAGCGCTCGACGCGCCGTTGTCCATTTACGCGAGAAAGGTCGCAACATTCCCGACGTTCTATACCGTCAGTCTGGCCCGCATGACGACGCTTTATCTCAATTGGCGCGGAAGACGGTGAATCCCACAAAGCCGAATAATACGCATCCGCCGAAATGGATCGAGCCTCAGCTGACGCGCCTGGTCGACGAAGCGCCCGACGGCCCGACTGGCTTCAGGAAATCAAGTACGACGGATGCCGCATGCACGCGCGGATCGACGGCAGCGACATCCGCTTGCTCCGCACCGGCCTCGATTGGTCGCATCGCTATCACGCGACGATAGCGGCCCTCCGCGCGCTCCCGGTGAAAGAGGCATATGTCGACGGGGAACTGTGCGCCGTTCGGGCAGACGGCGTCACCTCCTTCAGCCGCCTGCAGGCCGCTATGGACGAGGGCCGCACGGACGATCTTGTCTTCTTTGCTTTCGATCTTCAGTTCCTGAACGGGGAGAGCATTGCGAAGCTTCCGCTCGTCGATCGCAAAGCGCGCTGGAGTCTGGCGCCGGCGACACGGGACTGGCCTTAGGGTTATGCCATTCTGACGATCGAGGCGAACGACGACGTGGCGCCCTTCCACGACCGACAGATGGCAGTGCTGCGGCGCGATCAGCGGATGGCTCGGTTCGACGGGACCTGCTTGGAAGAAGAGCTGCTTCGGCCGTTGCCTGCCGGCACGTTCGTGGTTTCGCAGCCGCGCGAAGCATCTGCACAGGCGGTGCTCGCATTTTGAACCAAAAAGAACTTTTTGATCTCGCCGGCCATCCGCCGCTCCCACTGTGATCGAGGCTACGTTTGGACCTCAGTCGCTGCGTAGAATTTTCGCTTCTAACGCCGCTGCAACGAAGGCTCGTCTCGCTACCGGCGTCTGGGCTTCGCCACGCAGAACCTGAAGACATGCATCCATGGCCAGTTTTCGCTTCTCCGTCTGATGAGGGATTCGCAGCAGGATCGTGCCTGCGTCATTCACATCGAATATGACGCGCTCACGGTCATGCCCGCCAATTTGCACCACCACCGGCCGGACGAACCTGCTCGACATGCATTACTCTTTCAGTTCCGACCTCGATACGGTCTTCACCTATCATGACGTTGGGTCAATTTATACATGTATCAGCTAGGCCCGAAGAGAACTTGCAGTTGCTCAATCTCAAGACAAGTTGCCTGTCCAATTCCACCAAGCAGACGCGAAGCGGGCGTCGCACCGTGCCAACGCGTCCGCGATTGGAATGCCGTCGAGGATCGCGAGGCGGCTGACCGAGTCCGGGTGGTCCATTGCGGTTCGAAAGGCCGTATAAGATCCTCTGTCGTGCCCGACGAGGCCGAAGCGGCCGAAGCCGAGCTGGCGCATGAGTGCAACGCAATCTCTTGCCTTGCCTCGCCTCGACGACCCAGCGTGATCCGGTGTGTCGGCAGGCTTGGAGGACTGGCCGAAGCCAGGCAGGTCCGGGCAGACAACGGTGTATTGCTCGGCGAGTATCGGCGCTACTCGGTGCCAGGTTGCATGTGTGCGAGGATGACCACAACAGCAGTAGCGGCTCTCCCCTTGCCACCAATTCGGAACCGGAGCGTGGCCTCGGGAAGCTTGATCCGTTCCAGTTCGAATCCATCGAACATACGTGCTTTCCCTATCCGCTACATTTTCGGAACGCTCTGGTGGGAGACCAGTTTCAACGTCAGCTATCGAGATCTGCAGATTAGGTTCCCTACGTCCGAGTGGGTGAAGGTTGTCCAACGCGGGGCCGACGCCGGCCCCGCATGCACCCTCGCGCCGCGACCCGCATCGGAAAACCTTCACCAATGCTGCCGAGTACAATGCGCCTCTAAGCCGACATTCGCAGCAAATGCGGCATGCGCTAGCAGTCAAGAGTCCCGGTATCAGTCGGGGAGCTTTGTCATCTCGACTTCTTATAGCCAACCGCCCGAAAAACCGGCTCGGTGCAGTCCCGCGATGATGGCCGGCACGCGGCGCATCAGGCGCCACAGGAAGCCCGAGCGGTAGTTCTCTATCATTAGAGTGATCGGCCCCTGATTGATGCCGACATGGTCCGGCGATACCCAACCGCATGGCCGGCCGTCGGCGGCTGCTATTGTCGGATTGAAGCTTGCGGTGAAGCCGTAAGGGTTGCCCTCTTGCAGGTCGATCTCGTGGAAATAGCGCAGTGCCGGCAGAACGATCTCTGGCGCAAAGGGCAATGAGGTAATCGCTGCCCACGGCGACAACGTCCCATCATCAGGGCCGAATGGCGCACCGCGCGCCAGATAGCCGAAGAAGCGGCGGCCACCGACCGTGATTTGGCGTTTTGTCGGGCTTGGGCCGTCGCTGGCGGTGATGCCCCAGCAATTCTCGCCATAACCGCTGAAGCCCTTCGGATTGCGAATGGCGTAGTCGCGTTGCAGGTAGGTTGACTCTCGGCTGTTCTCGAAATAGTCGCAGTCGTGGTTGCGCATGGAAGCATCGCGGATGCCGCGAAAATCGATCCAGATATGCGAGAGCTGGTGGATGAAAAGTGGACCGGCGTAAACCAATTCCCGGCCATAGATCTTTTTCCACTTGTAGGTGGATAGCCAGGCCGCATAGCTCTCGAGCGGCAACGGATGCGTTGGCGAGCCGAGACCCAACACATAAAGGATCACCGCTTCGTCGTAGCCTTGCCAGCGATAGCGCAGGAAGCCTTTTCCAGGCCGCCAGCCATGGGTGACGGTAGCGCCGCCGTTCTGCGCCCATCGCCAGTCGGCGCGCCGGTAGAGCGCATCGGCAAGCCGCCGGATTTCCAGTTCGGATTCATCGTCCTCGCCAAAATAGGCGCCGGCGGCCAGCGCACCGGCAAGCAGAAGCGCCGTATCGACCGTGGACAGCTCACACTTCCAGACGCGGCGGCCGGACGCCATGTCGAGGAAATGGTAGTAGAAGCCCTTGTGGCCCGTTGCGTCGGCTTCGGGCCCTTGCGGCGCGTTCCAGAAGAAGCGAAGCGTGGCGAGCGTCCGTTCAGCGGCGGCGGCGCGCGTCATGAAACCGCGCTCGACACCGACGGGATAGGCCGACAGGGCGAGCCCGACGGCTGCGATGCTGGCCGGTGACCCCGAGGTGTTGCGGTCGGCGATCAGGCCATTCGCCGGGTTGGCTTCTTTGAGAAAATAGTCGAAGGACAGGCGCTGGATGTCCGAGAGAAGCTCGTCGTTCTGCGGGTGGTCGCTCGATGCATCCATGGCTGTCGATATAGAGGGGTTTCGCTGCGCTTCCCACCTTTTTGGTCGTCTTGTCGCCTTTGGGTCATGTCACGACGATGCTCGCGCTTGCCCAGGTGTCTCTATAACTAAGTTCGAACACCAGAAGCTGACATTCCGCTAATGGCGGCAACAAGTCATGTGGAAATTCATCTCCACAACTACTTGGATGAATGAAAGCCAAAGTTCGGTGCGCCCACCGACGGCTAAACTCCCCACGTCGGTTCATGCTAATATTGGCCGATTGCGCCCCGAGGCGCCGGTGTTGACAACATCGGCTTGCCGCCAATTCCCGAAACGGGGCCTTCAATTTTTCGACGATCTCGGCCCACCGGAAACGAGCCGCCAGAGCGGTCAGCGGTCTAACGCATCCTTCACCGCCTTCGCCGGCGCGAAGGTGAGCTTTCTCGAGGCGGCGATTTTGATCGTGGCGCCGGTCGACGGGTTGCGCCCTCACGCGCCGGCGTGTCCTTGACCTTGAACTTGCCGAAGCCCGGTATGCTGGTTTCCGCCCCCGATCGGGCGGCGTCCGAGATCTCCTTAAACACGCTTTCCACGATTGTTTTGGCCTGCGCCTTGCTCAGGCTCTGCTCCGCGGCAATCTTGTCGGCGATTTCGGTGTCGTCGTCATGATCTGCATATCCTCTGTTGCATCATCCTCGCCTACGTGTGGCAATCACAACATGCCACTGGAACTCACGGAGCGGGGGGTTTCGTCGGCAATCCACTGGAAACTTATCCTGTTGCCGGGCGAGCGCGAGGATGTCGGTGGGCGTCGTGACCGCCACGATCTCCAGATTGTCCGGTTTGTTGCCGAAGCGGTCGAGCAGCATGGACCAGCGGTCGACATCCTTGCGCTCGTCGGCGTCAATGACAAAAACACTGTGGCCTTGGTGTGCAGCGACACTGGCCAGGGCACGTACGAGACCTAATTGGCCCGAAGCTGCGATTTTGGCCAAGTTGTGGAACGTTGAGAGAACGGATTGACCGCCCAGGTGCGCGATCCTCAGGGCACCGGTTAGATGTCGACATCCGGCATTGCACGGCTCGATAAGGTGTCTTTGAGGATAGTGCCTGAGCTCAAACGTTGTCGTTCAACGCCTTTTGCCGCGATTGCTGGTGAAATTGCTGCCGCGAGGCCCGGTTTGAACTGGCGTGTTGTTTCGATTTTCGTCGGAGAGTTTGCGCCAGCGAGCAAGACGCTCAGGATCCAGCGTACCAGCGGCCAAAGCTCCTTGTACCGCACAGCCCGGTTCATGAGCATGGGTGCAGTCGCGGAACCTGCAAAGCGGGGCAAGCTCGGTAATTTCGGCGAACAGTGTGTCGATGCCGTAAGCCACATCGCTAACCTGCAGCGTTCGCATTCCTGGCGTATCGATCACCCACCCGCCACCTGCAATGGGGTGCAGAGATCGCGAGGTGGTGGTGTGGCGTCCTTTGGCATCTTGTTCGCGAATGTCTCCGGTCTGTTGAGGCAATTGCTGCGCTGATCCGGCCAGCGTGTTCACCAGCGTCGATTTGCCCACGCCGGAGGAACCGACCAGTGCAACTGTTTGTCCTGCGCCGCACCAGGCGGCTAAGGCGATTGCCGCATCAGCCGTGCGGGGGTTCAACGTCACTACAATCAGCCCCCGCTGCAGAGCGGCAGATTGCTTTTCGTACTCCCGGGCGTCAGCCACCGTATCGGCCTTGGTCAGCAGGATCACCGGAGTTGTTCCGGCCTCGTTCGCTAGCGCCAGATAGCGCTCGAGCCGAGCGGGGTTGAAATCAGCATTGCATGAGCTGACGATAAACAAGGTGTCGACGTTGGCTGCGGCAAGCTGCGGCATCTTGGTGCCCTGAGTGCGGCGTTCCAGCACTGTCTTGCGGGTCAGGCGGCGGTGCAGCAGGTGGGCATGGGGATCGACAAGGACCCAGTCGCCAACGGCGTAGTCGCCGGTGTTCGTTTGCGTCGGCAGTGTCAGATCCATTTGCCCTGTTTGAGATATGCCGATCAGGCGGTCACGGTGCACCGTGGCAATACGCGTTGGGACGAGGTTTACCTCATGCGGACCAACTTGATCTCCGAAAAAATCCGTCCATCCCAGGCTTGCGAGGGACATCGATCGAGTGGCGGTGGAGCGATCCGTCACGGCTTTGACCAAAAGGTAGGGCGTCACAGACATCGGACAGTATCCTTGGCAAAATGAGGTGAGGCGCGGAAAGCAGCCACTCGTTATGGGCACGATTGTTCGAGCCGTTGTATGGGCGGCATGGCGGGGATTTGGCAATGCTCGTCATCCGCTCTTGCCCTTGGCGTGCTCGGAGCTTAGGGCATGTGGAACGATGTCCTTATCGCAGTGTTAAATGGCGAAAGGAGGGAGGCAGTACGGTGGCTGATCTCAAAGAAACGGCATTGATCGCGCGGCTGGCGGCGCGGCACGGGTTGTCAAGGGACGCGGTAGAAACCGTGCTGCGTGCCCTGCGCTCGGGCGGCGGTTCAATGGCGCAGTTCAGCCATGCCGAATTCGGCGGCATGTCGCAGTGGTCATCAGGCATGACAATGGTCGGCGACATGTTCAACGATGCGCTGAGGGCGAAGCTGAACGCGGTGGCCACGGAACTAGTAGCTCATCTGCGGGAGAATCCCGAGGCTGCCCATAATGAACCGGCCGAAGTGAGCTATAGATCACAGCAGCAGGTACGTGAAAGTTGGCCGGGCGGTCTCGGCACACCCTCATCGACCGGATCGCAGAACCATTTGCGCTACGCGATATATCCCGACTCGCGGCGACTGGTCATCGAGGATGCCAGGCAGCGTACGATCTACGACACCGGCGATCACGTTATTTCGGGGATCGCCCAGGCGCAAAGTACGGATGCTACATTGACATTCCGCAGCCAGAACGGCCTTGTGCGGCTCTCGGAGCTCAAGAAGGTCGATGCTTGAGGCGTGGCCCTATTCCATTTTGTTTTTATAAGCGTCCATATTCTTAGCCACGTCCTCTCCCTTCTTGCCTTTTCCAGTCGCGGACAGGGCGACGAATTCGAAGTCGAAGCTTGGCAACCGACGAACGGTTCGGCGTAGATCCCAATAAGGATACCGATCGTCGATGGCTGCCTTTATGATCACCGTCATCTTGATGTCGTTGTTCGAAGGCGGCCTTTTGCAGTCGCATCTTCGTGTCGTAGTCCAGCGGGCAATTGATGTAGTGCTTGGCTTCCCGCGCGTGTGGCCTTCGTGGTCAGTTGACGGTAACGGGCTTGGCGCGTCTCCAGCCGGTCCCGGGACGGAATCCGGCGTTAAACAATTGATCGGGTGGGAAAACTTCCCCCTGTGCCGGACCATAATAGGCCGGCACAGGGGTCAGACTCCCGCGATCAGGCTGCCCGCGTGATTGAGGAGACGCACGGAAAAGCCCATGTCTAGACGCTCGCCTCGATAGTCGAAGGCGCTGGCGGGCGCTGGCGGTTGCGCCTTCCGGAGCCGGTTGGTTCACGGCTATCACCGAGAGTTCGTGCCGCCGCCCGTCTCGCGCAGTCCACATGATCGACTGTCCGGCCGAGAGGCCGATCAGGGCCGTGCCGATCGGCGTGAGGATTGAAACCTTGCCTTCGGTGATATCCGCATCGCCAGGAAAAACCAGCGTGACCGTTTTCGCGTCGCCGGTGTCGGGCTTGAACGTCACTGTCGAGCCCATCTGGACGGTGCCTGTGGGGATCCAACCATCGGCGACGATACGAGCCCGTTCCAGTTCGGCGAGCAGTTCATCGGAAGCCTCCGGATTTCGTGCGGCGACGGCGCCCGCAAGCGCCGACAGACGCGCGTGGTCGGACTGCGAGATGCGGATGTTCGGCTTACGCCGGGTCTTCTTGTCTTTCATTTGAATACTCGTCTGAGTTGGGACGCCGCCGCGAAAGATGATGCGAGCGGCCAATTCAAGAATGTCCTGCTCACAGCCGAGCCGAGCCGATCGGCGGCCTGCGGACTTCCATGTCGATATGTTGCCCCTCGGCTCGGGGGCGCATGCCAGCCGAGCCGGGGGTTACGATCCCGCGATGGGGCAAACCCGGAAAAGAAAGTCGTGACGGATTTTAACGGCGGCATTCATATCATGATAGTTGGTGAAGAGATCCAGGAAGTCAAGGAAGCCGCCTCGGCGGGGATTAAAGTCGCGAGCTAGTCAGCGCGGGCGCCAAGCAAGGTGTTTATTATCAGCTCTCTTCGGGCCCTGTTTCTGCCTGTCCCGCTCGGTCTCTCTTCGGCAAGGCCGAGGAAATAAGGCGTTCGGCCAATACTTTCGACAGCGCCTGGCAGGGTCCAGCCCATCCCGCGCAGCGGATGGTTCTCCGGCCCCCGTGCCGCAGGCAAGATCGGTGAAGACGAAGCGTCCCGGCCCCTCGGCCATCGGACCCCCGGATACTTCACCAGTCCGAAATCACATGACACGCCGCCGCTGTCTCTGCCTGATCTTTGGAGTTAAACAAATCAGTAGAAAATAACCGTAACCATCTTTCATCTTGCCGCGTATGGTCCGATCATCTGGCCGGTGCAAGTTTGAGGACATGCAATGAAGATGGTCGCTGCTCTCCTGGTACTTTCCCTCGTTACCATGCTGCCCGCCATGGCAGCCGCGCAGTCCTACATGCCGGAGCTTGGGCCATCGCCGCCGCAGGATGCCATGCAGCTGTATCCCGGCGGTGTCGAGAAGGCCGTGGCCGCGCTGCCGGACATTGTCACGAAAGTCAAGGAAGCATCCAACGTTCCTGGGTTCGCCGTGGCGGTGGTGCATGGCGGCAAAATGATCTTTGACGAAGGCTATGGCCTTCGCGACAACCGGGACGACACCTCTAGGGTCAGCAGCACTACCATTTTCCAGGTCGCCTCGGTGTCGAAATCGATCTCGGCCACGGTGGCCGCCATCGCCATGACGAAGGACCACAGCTTCGACTGGGATACCCCGGTCGGCAAGGTCTGGGACGGCTTCCGCCTCAATCTCGACTATGTCTCGGGCAATGCCACCATCGGCGATTTCTTCGCCCATCGCTCGGGCCTGCCGATGGCGGCGGGCGACGAGCTCGAGGATCTCGGCTTCCAGCGCAAGCAGATCGTCGGCGGCCTGTGGATGGTGCCGCTCGATCCCTTCCGCATCTCCTATCACTACGCCAATTTCGGCACGACGATCGGCGCCGAGGCAGTGGCCCACGCCGAGAAACAGCCTTGGGAGCCGCTGGCCAAGAGCCTGTTGTTCGATCCGCTCGGCATGCGCTCGAGCAGCTATCGGCACGAGGACTTCATTGCCGCCGGCAAGAACCGCGCCCTGCTGCATGCCCGCGTGGCCGACAATGTCTTCGAGCCGCTCTATGACCGCGACCCCGACCAGCAGGCGCCGGCGGGCGGCGTCTCCTCCAGCGTCCAGGATCTTGCCAAGTGGATGATCCTGCTACTTGCCGACGGCACCTATAACGGCCAGCCCGTGATCGACCCGAAGATCCTGCAGCCCGCCATCACACCACAGATCGTGACCTACCGCGGCGAGACCCCCGATACGCGGGCCAGCTCCTATGGCTATGGCTTCAATGTGGGGGTGAACGCCAATGGGCGCACCACTATGGGCCATTCCGGCGCCTTCCTGCTCGGCGCCGGCACCACCTTCCAGATCTTGCCCTCGGCCGATCTCGGCATCGTCGTGCTCACCAACGGCTCCCCCGTCGGCGCCGCCGAGGCGGTCGCCGCCAGCTTCATGGACATCGTGCAATATGGCCAGGTCACCCGCGACTGGTATCCCTACATCAAGCCGCGGTTCATGGGCTACTACAAGCCGGTGGGCGACCTCGCCGGCAAGGACAAGCCGACGAACCCCGCCAAGGCGCGCAGTCCATCCTTCTACGAGGGCCAATATACGAGCAATTATTTCGACACCGCCACCGTGCGGGCCGATGGCGAAAAGCTGATGCTCGAACTCGGTCCCAAGCCCATGCAGTTCACGCTCGAACACTGGGACGGCGACACCTACGCCCTCGCCCCGCGCGGCGAGAACGCGCCGATCGGCTCGCTCTCATCGGTGAAGTTCGCCGGTTCCCCCGGCGGCATTCACGCGCGGGTGATGACGGTGGACTATCTCAATGAGAACGGGTTGGGGTATTTTCAGAGGTAGGGGTGGGGGCGTCGGGTGCTCCATGCACCCGATGCCGTCGAAAAGGCGAACCGGCCGTCTGCAAAGTGATGCCTGAGATGGCGGATTTGTGACGATTCGCTTCCGGGCGTAGAAATCAGGAAGCCGGCATTTGCTCGGGAGCTTCCGACAAGCTATGTCGGCTTTGGCCAGCCGCTGATCCGAAGCAGACCGACGGCTCCCGGCCAGATATTCGTGACCGGCGTCATAAGAAGCGCCCATCACCGACGGGCCTCCACTGAGGGAAGCTGACCTTCCCCAGCCTTTCGCCAGGCACGGATTCTTTGCTTGCGCATTTGAAGCCTATGCTTCCGCATCGGCCGCCAAAGCTTTCGGATGCAGCCGACCGTAAGAGGGTACGTGCTCTTGCCCGTCAGGGAGCGAGCCATGCCCCAATCCGTTCTTCGCAACCATGTATTGAGAGCGCTCTCCCCAGAGGATTTCGCGCGTTTACAGCCGTCACTGCATCGCGTCGAACTCGACATCAAAGACCAGTTGGAGGTCGCATATCAGCCGATCGAGCGTGTGTATTTTCCAGAGATGGGCATCGTGTCGGTGGTCGCCACCATGAGCGGTGGGCGCCAAAGTGAAGCCGGCATCGTCGGCCGCGACGGGATGACAGGCGTTGCCGTTATTCTCGGTCAAGACAGGTCTCCCAATGAAACCTATATCCAGGTCGCAAGGTAATGGCTGGATCCTTCCGGTTGAAATCCTTCGCTCTGCGATTGTAGACAGCCAATCCCTTCGCGAGTCGCTGCTTCGCTATGCCCACGCGTTCCTCATCCAGTCGTCCCGGACCGCGCTGGTCAACGGCCATTCGAAAATCGAGGAGCGGTTGGCCCGCTGGCTACTGATGGTCCAAGACCGCGCCGATGGAAACAATATCTACCTGACGCATGAATTTCTGGCGACCATGCTTGGTGCCCGGCGCCCTGGCGTTACCACCGCCCTCCAAATGCTTGAATATCGGGGGCTCGTTCACGCCAAGCGCGGAGAAATCACGATTGTCGATCGCGTTGGAATGATAAAACTCACACACGGTGCTTACGGCGAGGAGGAGCAAAGTCACTTCGGCCTGCCTCCGCCTAACTGTTCGGAATCTGACAAACCCTTGCAGGCTGCCGAATTGGTGCCATAAATCGTGTTGGTTTGGGTTTCAGGGAGGAACTCACATGATCAACACTTTTCACACCGTCACGGTTGAAAGAGCCGCCGAAGCCTATGTGCTCTCTAGAGGCAAGGCCCGCTTCCTCTCCATCGCACAGGCAATCCGTGCCATCCGAACGCTCATGCCGGCATGCAAGGCTACCGACCGCGAACTGGAGGAGTTAGTGGCGGCAGCATCCATTATTCACGGTGTGCCCGTCGCGTTCGACTTTAAAACAGCCGTGGCCGCAGGACCACTGCTCCATTCATAGGGCAACAACGTCGAGCGGGCCGCCGAGCAACTGTTGCACAGGACCAAGCAGCGTGGCCCCAAATGGCTCAGCGCAATGCAGCCCTGCCATGCATGCCTTGATCGATCAGGTGAAACGCGAAGTGGTCCGCGGGGCGTTTCTCGAAGCGGCCAGGAATAGGGAAACCTAACTGCCTCCTTAGCATCTGCGAGTGAAAGCCCTACTCTCGGCCGGGCACGAACCTAACAAAGAGCATCGTCGGCTCTGCAGCGAGGCGGCGGTCATAGAACTGGCAAGCGAGGACCATTGGCTTGTCCGACTATCGTTGCGCCTTCAGGAGACGCTCGAGCGTTGAAAAGTCACTCATGTCGCGGTAGGGCGTCAGGTCAAGATCCTTGGGGATCTTCTTGAGCTTCTCTTCGGAGATCGGTTTTTCGTTCTTTTTGTTGACGGCCTGGTAAGCGGACCACCCAACACCCGCCGCCTTCACGGCATCGCGCTCGGCTCGAAGGGCGATTTGATGCGCGTGCAGATAATGAAGCCCGAGTTCGTCTAGGAGCGCCTTTTCAACGATCTCGTGCGTTAGCAGAAATGGGGCAAGCCGGACCTTGGCCGATTTCCAATCCATAGTGCGAGGCATATGGCGATCGATATAAATCGTCCTGCCATCTTTGCTGTAGCCAGCAATGTAGGGGATATCGAAATCATGAACGATCTTCACCCGACGATGCAGCGCCCGCACAGCGTCACTCAGTACATCGTCGTCCAAGTCTTCGGAAACGTGGCGGACTTCATCTTCAAGCTTCATTTTTTCCACACTGACACCAGCGGCGCTTTGCTCCCATAGACCGGATCCTTCCGTGGACGGCCAACTTGGGAATCGTTCGTAATGCCCGCTCATGTTCCTGGGCTGTCGTGCATTCGTCATATGCGTCGGATGCGGGATAAGCGCCGACCACCAGGAAACCAGCAGACTCGGAGAGACATGGGTGACCGGTGCCCACCGGAAGAAGTGCCATGTCGCCGGCCTTCAAGGACAATGTACGGCCCCTGTTGCCCCCGAACCGAACCTTGCCGGTTCCGCGCGCAACCCCAAGCACTTCATTTTTGCGGGAATGGTAATGGACGTAGTGGTAGATGCCGTCCCGCCAGCCGCTACTCCAGCCATTGGCCTCGAAAAGCTCTTCCAGCACGGCTGCGGAATCAAATTGTTCCACCGACCTTACGGCGCCACGATAGACGACAAACGGCCAGAACGGGTGGTTCGGCACGAGGCCGTTATCCTTGAACCGAAATTCGAGTGGCTTCTTCGCCTTCACAAATTCGGCGAGTTCTTGCTTTTTCGGTCGCGCGATACCCGTCGCCTGCTCGGTAGCTTTCTTCAGGCTCTCGAGAATGCCCACGGCGAATCCTTGCGCTGGATGAGACGTCAGACAGAGCAGCGGGGAAAGCCTCCGCTCTGGTCTCAACAAATCTCAACCAGCGACACCGCACTTTGTTCCTTTTGCCGCCACTATTAAGCTGCGGCCCGCGAGGAGGACTGAAAGTCAGAGAAGCGCCCGCATGTCGGCCGCTCAGCTTGTGCCTGCCGGAGTTGAACGAGAATTGTCTTGGCGGTGCTGCGCCAGAAGGCATTCTGCGTCCTCCAAGTTTTTGGATTCTAGGACCCGGGCGATACCTTCGACCAATTTCCGCCGCCGATTCAGCGGAAACGCGCTTATTTTGAATCATCGATCACCTCACCCGGATCGCCCAGGCGCAAAGTACGGATGCGACAGTGACATTCCGCAGCCAGAACGGCCTTGTGCGGCTCTCGGAGCTTAAGACGGTCGATGCTTAAGGCGTGCCCCTATGAATGCCTCGCGGTGATGCTCCCGCCCGGCGCCACTCATCGCAGCGCGAGGCGCCTAAAGACGTCCTTCTTCTCCCTTTTGCGGTTCCGCCGCCGCTCCGTCCGCAGCACGCTCCAGGGCGACCATTTTCTTGACCAGGGCCAGCAGATCGCGCTTGGTGCCGTGCGGCAGAGGCACGACCTGTTGTGCGAGTTCCATGCTGTCGCGCGCTTCCTCCGGCGTGCGGCCCCATAGATGCGGGGCAGCGCTGAACAGCATTTCCATCGGCATGAACCCGAGGATTTCGCACACGCAAGGCGCTTGGCAGCGCCATCTTAACGAGGCCGGACGATGGGCGGCCGAACGGTGATGAAAGCCATCACCGCCGAGGGCGCCGCGTGAGCGGCGCCCCATGATCGAAGCGAAGTCGGAGCAATCACCATGACCACGGACCACGGACCACGGCCAGAACGGCGATCCGTTCGTTGGTGGCGATGGCGAGGGGAAATAATCGATCGAAACGCCTCGCGAGATGCGATCGCCGCGGTCGCCCTAGCCATGCCCCACCTGCAACGCGTCCAACGGTACCATTCATCCTGACATGAATGCGCTGACAGTCGTGCTAGCGTGAGAGCGCGGCCGGCCGGTGTTACGACACCGATCTGGCAGCCTGCCATGAAGTGAAGAGGAGAGTTCACCATGTCCAGGATCAATCGCCGCGCCTTGCTTCTCAACGCCGGCAGCGCCGTTATCGCCTCGACGGTTGCGGCAACAGCTCTCGCCACAGAGCCGCGACGCCGCCGGGACCGGGAACCGTCCAGCGATCTGCGGGCGCTGATCAAGGCGCACAAGGCAATGTACGCGGCGTTCGGCAAGGCGATCCACGAAATGGACGGCAGTAACGGCGACCACGACAGAGCCAGCCGGGCTGAGGAAAGGGCGCTGCTGGCTGTATGCGCCTATCCTGCGGTCAGGGAAGGTGATCGCCGGGCCAAGGCACGATATCTTTTGAAGATCGAGGCGCGCGGTGAGCTCGACCTGGCAGAGCACATGCAGGCCCTTCTCCGCTCGACGATGTGGAAAGGATAGTACCGGCTTCCCCGTCGTGTAGGACGTCCGCGTCCTTAATGCGCCAAAGACCGGATCGCGTCCATGTTTGAGAGGTTCGCGTTGAAACAGCGCTAACGGAGAACAACCGCTGATTTGGTGGCGATCATTATGATCGCTGCCTGCGTCACTCGCAGTCAACTCTGCCGGCTGTGGAATGAGCAAGGAGCGCCAATTGCCGACCTTTCCGGCGCTTCTCCGAAGCTGACGTTCGCGGTGCGGCCGGAATGCCACCGAACCTGCCGTCACTCATAGCCACGCCTCGAGTAGAGGCTTCGTCTCGAGCACCTCGGCACGGTTCCGTTCGCGCGAGAGAAGCAGCGGTTGGCGATTGAGCAGCATGGAATCGCCGAATTCATGCGCGCGGTATCGATACGCGGTGAAGGCTGCGGAGGCCTTGGCGAGCAGAGCATCGTCGGCAAAGGCGCGCAGGAGCTCGAAGTGGCTTTCGCCGGGCTGGTGGACGCCTGTGAGAATCGCATCGACCACGCGAAGCCGCGTGCCCCGCGCGATGCGCCCTGTCGCAATGCCATTTCCGGCACGCACATTGCCGCCGGGATTGGCGGCTGCCTCAAGTGCGCGCACTACGCTCGTGCCGATTGCGATAATGCGGCTGCCGCGCAGCTTCGCCCGCGCGACCTGCGCCGCGGTGCGCCCAGGGATGCGGTATGGCTCGTCGAAGGGAAGGCGCGAGTCGAGCGCGGGATCGCCGGTAGAAGAGACGCCCGCAGCATGCGTGAGTGTTGCAAAGCCAACGTCATGCCGACGCCAGGCTTGGAGCGTGCGCCAGTCGAGCGCGAAGCCTGCCGATGGCGCCTCGAACGCGACCGGCCCGGCGGCAATCTTCGTCCAAACATCCCACAGTGCCAACGGCTCGGGAACATGCGCGTATTGGATCGGCCGGCCGTGCTGCGCCAGTCCTGCAAGCACCGCTGCGCGATTGCCTGGGAAGTGCAACTCCAGAAGGCGTGGATGGTCGAGAAGGCGCTCGACGACGGCGTCAAGCGAGCCGAGCCCGAGGCGATCGCCTGGTGACAGCGGACGTGGAGGCAGCCGGTCTTCCGTGCGCATGCGGTGATCGCCCGCGCCGAAGGCAATCGCTACGAAGCGCGTTGGATCGGGAAGTGACAGCCAGCCCGCCAGGCGGATCTCGATGGCCTCACCGCTTGGGACATGCGTGCCGTGCAAGCTGGCAGGCAAGGTCGCGGCGTCATTGGCGACGACCAGGTCGCCGGGATCGAACAGTGTCGCAAGTCCAGCTCGCGGCAGGTCGCGCATCGTGCCGTTAGCCTCGACGACCAACAGCCTGGCGGAGCGCCGATCGGGACGGTCGGCGACAATCATGCGCATGCCCCGGCGAGAAGCTCAGCGCGGACCGGCAACGCATCGAGCATCTTTTCGATGATCTCGGCAGCAGCGAGCTCGGGAGACTTCAATGTCGACGGATCGGCGTCAGGAAGCGCCAGCGCGTGCAGCGGGGTGTCCATGTCGCCGGGGTCGAGCGCGAGGTGCCGGATGCCGTCGGCCTTCGCCTCCTCGTCCCAAATCGCCGTCAGGTGAGCAAGAGCGGCCTTGCTCGCACCATACGCGCCCCAGCCGGGATAAGCGTTCACCGCCGCGTCGCTGGAGATGTTGATCACCAGCGCGCCACGGTCCTCGCGCGCGGACGCGGCAAGTGCACCGAACAGGGCTTTCGTCAGCCGGAACGCCCCGACGAGGTTGACCGCGAGCGCTTTTTCCAGCTCCTCGTACTCGGTATCGGCGAGCAGCGCCAGTGGAACGGGCCCGAGGCTCGACGCATTGTTGATCAGAACGTCGAGCCCGCCGAGGCTCGCGGTGACCTGCAACGCGATCGGGTAGATGTCGTCTTTTTTGCCGACGTCGCCGACAATGCCGTGCGCGCCCGTCTCGTCAGCGATGCGTTCGACATTCGCGGCGGTGCGAGCGACGAAGGCCACGCACGCACCCTCCGCGGTCAGCTGCCGCACAAGCGCCATTCCGAGCCCGGAGGTGCCGCCCGTAACCGCCACGCGAAGTCCCTGAAGATCAATATTCGACTGCATTGCCGGTGCTCCTTCAAGCTTTATGGCCCTTGCTACAAGTTCAAGTTAACTTGAAGTCAAGCGGGAATCGTGCTTTCGTTCATGCATGGATTCCATGCTGACCATCACCGACGTGTCACGGCGCAGCGGCGTCGCCTCATCGGCCCTGCGTTTCTACGAGGAGCGCGGGCTGATCGCGTCCGAGCGGGCCGGCTCGGGACACAGACGCTACCCGCGATCCGTGCTGCGCCGGATCGCCTTCATCGTCTTCGCGCAGCGAATTGGGCTGACGCTCGAGGAGATCGGCGCCGAACTCGCCAAGTTGCCAGCCGATCGCGTGCCGTCGCGTCGGGATTGGTCGCGGTTGTCGGGCCAGTGGACCAAGCGCATCGACCAGCGCATCGCCGAGTTGCAGCGCCTGAGGTCGGGGCTTACCGAGTGCATCGGTTGCGGCTGCCTGTCGATCGACCGGTGTAGCCTTGCAAACCCTGCCGATATGGCAGGGCGCAAGGGGCCGGGGCCGAGGTATTGGCTGGGGTGAGTTGGCGGTGTGCCTGTCACTTATCGCAGAGCTTAGCAGCGCAATACTTCGCCCAGTGCGAGACGCTGCGGCCCCGGTAACGGTTCAGCGGTGGTATTGTTCGTCGCTGACTTTCTCCATCCAGTCGACGGCCTGGCAATCGAGTGATTCCTGAATAGCAATATGCGACATTGCCGTAGTTGGGGTCGCGCCATGCCAATACATCATGATGATCCAGGAGCAGGCAGGGCGCATCGAAGAAGCTCGTCGGACGGGGCGGCGCAGCTTGTCGCGGCGCGACCAACCCTCATCATCACCTCCTGTTAGAACGCAGTTCCGTAGTGATGCGAGCGGATGGCCGCAGACATGACCTCGCACCGCGCGGCCGGCGTCTCGGAACATTAGATGCGCGTCACCCGATCCGGGCTTTGGGATTTTGCGACTGAACGACAGCAACAGGGTCATTGTTACGCGCTCGCCAAGCGGAAGAACGCGCCAGAAGCGGGCGCTCTGCATCCCGAAACTAACGTCTCAACAGGGGCCGGCAGCAGACTGTCAGCTTTTGTCTCCGTGGCAAGACAGCTGACGTTCAACTTCCGGGGACCGAGGTCGCGAACTGACCCTGAGCCGTCTGGCGGCAGCAGATGCCGTTGAAGCGCACGCGCTGGCCGTGGATCTCGACCGTGTCGCCATCAATCACGGACGCGATGCCAGGCAATTTGTCCCGCTTGGGATTGCATTGAGGGGCGGCTTGTGCGCCGCCCCTCACCGTGGGTTACACCAGAGCGCCGAAGAGGAAGTCCGCCTGTGTGATATGCGCCGCCGCTGACGCGCTTACCGACACGTTGAGGTCGAGAGTGCCGGCGTCGTCGCTAAAACTGATGAGGTCGACGGCGGAACCGTCGACAACCTTTACTACGGTACTGTCGACAGAGAGATTGTGCGCGTGGAGATAATCGAGGGCCGACTGTGCCGAGTTGAAGTCGACATCTTGCAGAAATGTGGTGTCGTTGGTGTCCCTTAAGTCGATTTTGTCCTCGCCGTGCTTGAAATCCGTGATGATGTCATGTTGCCCGTCGACGAGCGCCGGATAGTTGCCACCGTGGAAGGGTTCCGAGTGGAAGACAAAGGTGTCGTTGCCGGCACCTCCCGTCATGGTGTCGCTCCCGGAATTTGCGTAGATGGTCGCTTTACCACCGTCGATAATGTCGTTGCCGGACCCGCCCTCGATGGTGTCGTCACCAAGGAAACCGATGATGGTGTCGTTGCCGCCGTCGCCGTAGAGAAAATTAGCTCTGCCGGATGGGAGAAACATTGCGTCGCCTTGGATGTAGTCGTCCCCTTGGCCCCCGTGAATAGTGTCGCTGCTGTTCCTATTCATGCTATTGCTGTCTCCGAATAGAATATCGTTACCGGCACCGCCGTTGATAATGTCCTGGCCCTCGCTGCCTGTGATGGTGTCGTTGCCGGCGTCGCCGTTGAATATGCCGCCATCGCGGCCGGCCCTGATAGAATCGTTGCCGTCACCGCCGTTGACTATGTCGAAACCCGGGGAGTAGTGGGCTTGGTTATCGTCACTGGCAATGATGGAGTCATCACCGGCCCCACCGTTCAAGATATCATTACCGTCACTGCCTCTGATAAAGTCGTTACCGGCACCGCCGTTGATGGTGTCGTTACCGAAACCGCCGTATAGGGAATCGTCGCCGGTACCACCGTCGAGAGAATCGTCACCGGCACCGCCGTCCAGCCAATCGTTGCCGCCGCCGCCGTGCAGGAAATCGTTACCGCCGCCGCCCTCAAGATGGTTGAGAAGATCATCGCCGATCATTCTGTCCGAGAATTCCGAACCGGTGTAAACACGGAGATAATCCCCGGTGGGGTTTGTAAAATCGGTGGTGTATGCGACCCCGTTACTACCGGCGAAGTAACTGGCCTCCTTGGAGACTGTCGCGCTCGGAGGGTTCTCTTCGAGCTGGACTGTGTGCGTGCGAAGATTCAAGTCGACGCTTGCGTCTGACAGTGAGAAATCTGGACCGATTGATACTAACACTGGATTCTTTGCCATGATAGTCTCCTCCTTGCGCACACAATTGTGCGTGTTATAACTCTATAGTGTTTGGTATATACATGCGTCTTTGATCCGTGTCCTCCGTTGTTGTGATTATTTCTCGCGCAATGAGCGACGGATGTTTTGCGTGAGCGGTTCGGCGAGATAAGCCAGGACCGTGCGGATGCCGGTCTTAATCATGGCCTCGCTCGCCATACCAGGCAGCAACTTGCGACCGTCGAGCTTGGCTAGTTCGCTCTTGTTGATTACCAATGTCGCGGAGAAGTAAGGAGCGTTGGTGCGCTCATCCACCAATCGGTCGGCCGACACCGTTTCCACAACTCCGTCGAGCTGTGGCAGGTTGTATTTGGCGAAGGCCGGGAAGCTGACGTATGCGGTCTGGCCGGGGGCGATCGTCTCGACGTCTTCGGGCTTGACCATAGTCTCGATTACCAGCTTCTCGCCGAGCGGCACGACTGTCATCAGCGTGTCACCGGGTTTCACCACACCGCCCGCCGTGTGAACTTTCACGTCCATCACGATTCCGTCGACGGGAGCGGTGATGTCGGTGCGCTTGAGGATATCCCCGGCCGCGCGCGCTTGCTGTCGGAAGTCGAACAGCTCCGCCTCGACCTTGCTCAATTCGTCAACTGACTCGTTCAATTGTTGAGTTGTTAGGTTTAGAATTTGCATGTCGATTTCGGCGATAGAGCTGCGGGCGCGGGCGATCGACGCGACATTCGTGGCGCGTTCTCCCTCGGTCTGTCGTTGTTGCTGGGTGAGCGTCAAGTTTCGTTCGCGTGTGGTGAGCCCCTTTTTAAGTAATACTTCGAGGTCTTTGTTCTCGTTCTCGAATGCCGCAATCTGCTTGTCCTCAGTGGCGATAAGCTGTTGCAGTCCGGTAATTTGCTCGGCTGTCTGTTGACGGCGTTCGTCGAGGATTCCCTTCTCGTCTTTCAGGTTACGGTGCTTCGCATTGAAGACGTCACGTTGGGTGGCTACCGCGTCCTTGACGGCCGGGTCCGGGTTGTCGAGCAATGCTTGGTCGAACTCGGTTGTGTCCTTGCCGTCGCGTTCGGCCCGGAGACGGGCGACGAGTGCCTCGCGTGTGGCGATTTTGTTTTGGATCGAGTCAAGTAGAGCCTTGGCTTGCGTGTTGTCGAGGCGGATGAGTACTTTACCCCTCTTGACGATATCTCCGTTGACGGCGTTCAGTTCGGCGATAATGCCGCCCTCGAGGTGCTGGATGAGTTTGCGGTCACCGTCAACCTTGACCACCCCGGTCGTCACTGCGGCGCTGTCGAGCGGTGCCAAGGACGCCCACCCGCCGGCCACGCCGAAGAACAGGAACATGATCGAGAAACCGGTGTACGTGACGGCTCTGAGACGGAGCGGTTGCAATGTCGGTGTGGGTGGTACTGGCGCGGGGAGAGAGACGATGTTCATATCTTTGCTTCCCGAGTTTGTGCGGGTCATGACGTGACTGCCGTGACGTAATTGGTGTTGGGCAGCTGGGCCACTCTCTTGGCGCGGGCGGTGAGTTCGTTGAAGACTGTGTCACGCGCCCCGAATAATTCTTGTTGACCCCGGTTGAGGACCAGTACCTTGTCGACTTTGTCCATGATGCTCGGTCGGTGTGCGATCAGAATAATTGTGGTGCCCGTCGCCTTGACTGCGCCGATGACGGCCATCAGTGCGTCTTCGCCCTCGCGGTCGAGGTTGGAGTTCGGTTCGTCCAAGATGATGAGTGTCGGGTCGCCGTAGAGTGCCCGCGCCAATCCGATTCGTTGGCGCTGTCCGCCTGACAACGATGCGCCTGACTCACCGACTTGAGTTTCGTACCCTTTCGGCAGGCCCTTGATCAATTCGTGAACGCCCGCCAGTTGCGCGGCCTTGACTACGTTGTTGAAGACTGCGGGGCTGAGCTTCGTGAAGCGAGCGATGTTCTCGGAGATTGTGCCGGCGAACAACTCGATGTCCTGCGGCAAATACCCGACGTGCCGACCACGGTCCTCGGCGGCCCATTCGGCGACGTCCATACCGTCGAGCAAAGCGCGGCCGGCTGATGGGCGCCAAGCACCGGCGAGCACACGTGCCAGACTTGTCTTACCGGATGCGCTCGGCCCGATTAGTGCCATCACTTCACCGGGCTTGAGTTGGAAACTCACACCTTTCAAAACATGCTCGCCGCCACCGTGCCGGGCGAGGATGATACTCTCTGCCTCAAACTTTCCTTGTGGGCGTGGCAACGACAACCCTGCTTTTGCCTCGGGTCGCTGGCCGACGAACGCAGTGAGACGCTTGTAAGCGGCACGTGCCCCGAGTGTCGCTTTCCACGTGCCGATTGCTTGCTCCACCGGGGCCAACGCGCGACCCATCAAGATTGAGGATGCGATCATGACGCCGGGAGAGGCCTCGTTTTGCAACACTAGATAAGAGCCGAGGCCGAGGACTGCCATTTGCAAGGCCATCCTCCAGAAACGGGCGACTGACGCGATGGCGCTGGCGCGGTTGCCGGCGGTGGCTTGTCCGGTGCTCGCTTCATCTTGCTGCTCTTGCCAACTATCGAGCAATGGCCGCAGCATACCCATGGCCTGGACGACCTCGGCGTTGCGGACTGCCGACTCAGCTTGGGTGAAAGCTCGTGCCTGTGCGTTACTGGCCTCTGTCAGCGGTTTGCGGGTGGCAAGTTCGTTGAGCAATGCAAGCGCAAACAACACAGACCCGCCGGCCAGCGCCAACCAACCGAGCCACGGGTGCATGAAGAAGATGGCGATGAAGAAGATAGGTGCCCACGGTGCGTCGAGGATCGGGTAGATGCTTGGGCTGGTGAAGAAACTCCGCACTTGATCAAGATCGCGGAGAGATCGCGCGCTACCTTGACCCGGTGCGGCGGCCGCCTGCTCCACTGACGCGGTCAACAGGACTGGCGCCAGCCTCGCGTTCATCCACGCGCCGACGGTTGACAGCAGGCGGGCGCGTACTACTTCGAGCCCGGCCATTGTCAGGATAGCCGCGCCGGCCATTAACGACAACGCTACCAACGTTTCCACGCTGTGGCTGGACAGCACGCGGTGGTAGACTTGAAGCATGTAGAACGAGCTGGTGAGCATCAGTATGTTGATGCCGGCGCTGAACCAGATAAGCGGTTTGATGGCGCGTTTGGCCTCTTTCATCACCGCTCGCAGAGCGGGAGTCTGTTGGTCGCTTGTTTTCATGATGGCAATGGCGCCCGTTTTCCCGCGGGCTCCCGCGGGCGCACACGCTAATCTCGCTGTTGCTCTCTGAAATCCTTCAAAGGGATGATGCGCCGATAACGAGAGCGGCCCGCCTTTCGCGAGGCACAGCAGCAAGCTGAGGTCGAGCTATTTCGGGAGAGGGTGCAAAAGCGCCGCCTGCAGGCCACAGCGAGCCGCCAGGAGACGCATTGCCCTCACACGAAATGATGCGCGATCTCATTCAACCGATGGATGATCGCAGCACAGCGATCGCCGCAAATGCTTGCTCTACAACCTCAAGCGCCCGTCCTTCTACACACCGCAAAACAGGAGCTTTCATAATGCACGACTTGCTGGTCAGTGGTGCGATCCTGCTAGTAACGGTAATTCACCTCACCCTAACCATCGAAGCAATTGTCACGCGGCCGGTAGCGGGCAAGCCGATCGCGCGCTGGTGAGATCTCCTGCCGGCGCCTAAGCCACCATTCGGCTTAGTTCGCGCTTGCGGATGGCTGGAAGAGTTGGGGCCTCGTAGTCGCTGCCAACGTCCCCTTCTAGGAAATGACTCAGTTGGTCTCAGCGTCTGAAATGCGGCGCGATCCAGTCCGACCACTCCAAGGATTCAAACGGGGCGTTTACTGACTGACGGGTTTCGGGCGGCTTGCCCATAGCTACCGAAGCTTCAAGGCACGCTTCGCGCCTACCTTCGTGCCCGCGTTCCAAGCCTTTCGATGCTGCTCCGCAGGGTCATACTGTGAAAGCCCCATCTCTTCGAAGCTGTTATTATATCCAGAGATTGCTATAGTATATCTACTCATCCGGACCCAAGAAAAACGCCTATAAGGACGAGCGCCAGGTCCCACGACTTTTACTCCAAAGTCGCGAAGCCCGCGCGATATGGGGTACAGCGCGGCCCAGCTCTTAGCGAGGATAGCAGACCTTCCCAGCGGCAGCCCCATCCTGTTGATCGCTGGCAGGAACTCTTCGGTGATGGCGTCGAATGTCCGGTCGGTTGTGATGAGATGAGCCGGCTCGGTGCAGACCTTGTTTTTCCCCTCACTGGTCATCGCCGGGGCCCGGGGAAAGAGACGCTCGGCTTGCTCAACAACTGGGGCACTGGATCGGAAATTCCACGACAGCGATAGATCGCGCTTGGCACCGATCTCGTCCGCAAAGGAATCGATCAACTCCGGACGTGCCCCCGCGAACCCAAAAATGGATTGCGCCGGATCACCGACCAGAAAGAACGTGGACCGTAAGTTCACGTAAGTCACCGGGTTCGCCAACGCATCCGAGTAGCTGCGAAGAATCCGGCTGGGCTGACCACCACTTGCCCTTTGTCTTGGTTGCAAAGACAGCCAATTGGGCACTCGTTCCCTAGCGATTGTGCACGAGACGATCTCGCTGGTGAAAGTGGTAGGCGGAAAAACAGGTTCCGAAACGCTAACGACTTGCGGTCGCATTAGTATGGCTTGGTCATGGAACGCAAAAGGCTGACCCGATTTCGTCCCGCGATGCGGTACAGTTAGAGATCAAGCAAAACGTCGCCATGTGGGCGGCTGCAGCACGCCAGGATGTAGCCTGCCGATTGATCCTCCAAGGTCAGCCCGCCCAGGTCGTCCATGACGACTTCGCCGGACAGCTTGGCGATCCGGCAGGTACCGCAAACTCCCTGCTGGCAGGCGGTGGGGATGTGGACGCCACATTGGCGCGCCGCTTCCAGCAGGGTCTCTCCGGGCGCACAGTGATGCGCAATGCCGGAGCGGGCGAAGCGGACCGAAGACGACACCTTTGAAGCCGTTACCGAAGGCGAACTGTTGCCGCCTCCGAAACTCTCCTCATGATACTGTGAAGGGGTGAGGCCGATTGCGTCCAGGCAGGCGCGTGCCGCCTTCATATACGACTCCGGCCCACAGGCAAAAACCGTGCGGCTGAGTAGATCGGGAACCAAGGTCAGGAGCATCTCACGATTAATTCGCCCGGTTGGACCCGTCCATGCCGGGTCATCCTGACTGCAAATGCTAGTCACTTGAACATTGGGAAAGCGAGCGGCAAGTGCGTCCAGTTCGAGCCGAAAGATGATGTCGTCCGGCGTTCTCGCACTGTGAATGAAGCGGATATCCTGGTCGGCTGCCCGGTCGGTAAGTGTGCGCAGCATTGACATGACGGGAGTTATCCCGCTGCCACCCGAAAGGAAGAGGGACTTTGCATGCGGCAGATCGTCGAGATTGAACGAGCCGAGCGGCCCTTCGATCTCGATCCCATCACCCGGCTTCAAATTATCATGGAGCCAATTCGAAACGAGCCCGCCCGGCGTCCGTTTCACGGTGATCTGCAGGTCGAGCGGTCGCGTCGGAGGTGACGAAACGGAGTAGGAGCGCGTCACCGCGGCACCGTTGATCCTCAGGTGCACAAGAACATACTGGCCAGCGCTGAAGCAGAACATCCGATCTGAGGCGGGTGTGAGAACGAACGTTTTCACATCGTGCGTTTCGTCGATCACGCGCCGGCAGAGCGCAAGTTGTGGTGTGGTCTGTGCCCACTGTCGGTGACGCTTCGTCGGGACGAAGCCGGAGGTTCCAAAGGCCGCGTGTGCATTCATCATTCAACTCGGGTTTGAAGTCGAGCCAAGATGCCACTTCAACACCCGCTGAACAGCCGCGCAATCCTGCCTTTATGATCGGCAATTTCGATTAAACTTCCAGAGACATTACAGCGACCTGGAGAGCTCGGATGCCTTTGCGAATGATGGGTTCGTGTTTGCGGCGCGCGAGTATGGCGGTGTGGACTGGCTGGTACAGCGTCGGCGCTCCCTCGACCAGGAACGATGGGAGTTCAGCAGTGAACCTGCGCGCATCGTCGCTGCGCATATAGCAGGTGCCACCCGTGCGTCGGAGCATGATCTCCGCCAGAGTTTCCGATCCCGTCGAAAGCCGGCAGATCGCCAACTCGGCCAGCAACTCTGCGTGCGTCTTTTCCAGCACGGCCGTGTAGCCCGGGCGAATGTAGGTTTCGGGGTCGACGTCGGACAGCGTTCTGGCAGCCGTCGAAACCATCACATATTCCTCGACCATCAGATGTTCGTAGGCGATCTCAGGCAGGTAACGAGGCGCATAAAGCACGGCGATATCCAGATTTCCCATGCTTAGGTCGCTTACCATCTGGTTCGAATAGTCCGACTCGACATGGATCGAGGATTTGGGAAGCGCCTGGCACAGTGTCTCGACCCATCCCGGCAGGACCGAGCGGGTCATGCCTACCTGTGCGGCGATGCGCAAGGTGCCCTCGAAACGGTTGAACGCTCGCACGTCGTGTCGAGCTTGCGACCAGGTCGACAGCAGGGATCTGGCGTAGGCCTCGAACCGCCGCCCTGCGGCTGTCGGCTCAGCACCGGCACGCCCGCGCTGAAAGAGCTCCGACCCGATCGCACTCTCCAGATTCTTGATGCGGGTGCTGATCGTCGACTGGGTCAATCCCAACCGATCGGCGGTACGGTTGAAGTTTCGTGACTCGATGATGTCGAGAAAGGTTTCGATGTGATCTAGCTGCACGTGACCTCCGATCGAAAAAACCGATCATATTGCCCAGGATCATAAGCTTGATCAAACAATACTCAAGGCGGAAGCTGCACTCAGTGAAAATCGGCCGGCAGATCGACCAGGCTGAAGCTACGGAGCTGAGCAACGTGTTCATAGTCGACTGCGATTGTCACAATTACTGGTCAAGCGCGACCGTATTGGAGCCTTACCTTTCCGGCCTATGGAAGGACATGTTCGTTGAAGGCGAGAAGACAGGTCCCGTTGGCGCCTTCCCGCATGGCCATCGTCCCTGGTTTCATCCGCAGGACTTCTCCCGCAAGGACGTCCGTCCGAAAACAGAAGCCGACAACTATCTCATCATGAAGGAAAAGCACCTCGACAAGTACAAGGTCGACGTGGCGATCCTGACCGGCGATGAGCCGATCGAGGCTTCCACCCTCGCCAATCCCTATTATGCCAGCGCCCTCGTCAGCGCCTACAATGACTACCAGATCGACCAGTGGCTGCCGAAGGACGATCGCTTCATGGGCTCGATCATCATCGCGCCACAGGATCCGAAGCTCGCGGCCGCCGAGATACGCCGTCTGGGCAATCATCCGCGCATGGTTCAGGTTCTTGCCTCGCAAGGCTCCGTCAAGCCCTATGGCGATCCGTTTTACCATCCGATCTTTGAGGCTTGCGCCGAAGTAGGGCTGCCCTTTGCCATCCATCTGGGCGGCCATGGCGGCGTGAATTCGACCGCGATTGCTCCGGCCCCGACGACATTCTTCTGGGAGACCCATGCCATCCTGCACATGTCGGCGATTTCGCATGTCGCAAGTATGATTGCGCATGGCGTCTTCGAAAAATGGCCGGACCTCTACTTCGTCGTCATCGAATGCGGCGTCGCCTGGGTGCCGTCGGTATTGTGGCGCCTGGACGCGGATTACAAAGCGCTGCGCAAAGAGACGCCATGGCTGAAGATGCTGCCGTCCGAATATTGCCGGCGCAACATCCGCTTTTCCACGCAGCCGCTGGAGCAACCCGCAAACATTCAGCATCTCTGGTCCACTCTCGAAGCGATGGACGGCGAAAATACGCTGATGTTTGCCTCCGACTATCCGCATTGGGATTACGACGATGCCAACACGCTGCAAATCCCTCCTGCCTGGAAGAGCAAGATCATGGGGCTGAATGCGCTGGAGGTTTACAAACGCATCCCCCGCGCGCAAGCGGCGAATGCCGCCTGAGGAAGCAGACGATGCCCGAGAAGACATATATTTGCCGTGTCGACGAGATCGAAACCGGATCTGCCTTCATCGCCAAGATCCGCAGCCTTTCGGTTGGCGTTTTCCGCATCGGAGATTCATTCCACGCGCTGCTGAATGTTTGTCCGCACCGCGGCGCTCCGCTTTGCGAGGGGCCGCAATGCGGAACAACTGCACCGGTCGAAGAGGCGCAATTCATCTATCACCGCGAAAACGAGATCGTGCGCTGCGCCTGGCATGGCTGGGAATTCGACATCAAATCAGGCGCGGCCCTGGTCGATCCGTCCGTTCGCGCGCGCACATTTCCAGTAACCGTCGAGGCGGGCAGCATCTATGTGACGGCCTGATTGAGGTACGGATTCGAAGAGTAGAAGAAAGGTGATCGAAACTAACTTCACAGGTGCTTGACGAACAATAACGCGGAAAATCCGTAATGGGAGAGTCAAATGTCAGAATCTGAATACAAGCTTGGTATCGCTCAAAGCCTGATTGGTCACGGCAAGATTTCCCGCCGTGACTTCATTCATCTTGGGCTGGCCGCTGGGCTGACGGTCACCGCTGCGGACAAGCTCTTTGTCAGCACGGCCCGGGCCGAACCGCTGCAGGGCGGCTTCGCCAAGCTCGGCATGGCACATGGCGCAACGACGGATTCGATCGATCCGGCCGGCTACCCGGACACATTCACACAGACGGCATTCTCCGGCTCGATGTCCAACAGCCTCACCGAGGTCGACGCGAAAGGCAACGTCCAACCGGATCTTGCCGAGAGCTTTGAATCATCCGATGGCGCCAAAACCTGGGTCTTCAAGCTGCGCAAGGGCGCAACCTTCCACAATGGCAAGAATGTGACGGCGGACGATGTCGTGACTTCGCTGCGCTATCATATGGGCGACGAAACCAAATCGGCGGCGAAGCCGCTGCTTGAGCCCGTGGCCAGCATCAAGGCTGATGGCCCGGAGACGGTTGTCTTCACGCTGAAGAGCGGCAACGCCGATTTCCCCTACATCATGAGTGACTACCATCTGGTCATCATGCCGGCCAAGGACGGCAAGGCGGATTGGGGATCGGGCGTTCGCACCGGTGCTTTCGTGCTTGAGAATTTCCAGCCCGGAGTTTCGGCAAAACTCAAGCGCAATCCGAACTACTTCAAGAACGGCAAACCCTATCTCGACGAGGTGGAGTTCATCGCCATCACCGATCTCGCCGCTCGCATGGCCGCGCTATCGACAGGGGAGGTGGACTATATTGGCCGCGCCGACCTCAAGACCCTCGGCATGTTGAAACGCAATCCCAAGGTGGAGATCGTCGAGGTCACCGGCTATGGCCACTATACCTTGCCGATGAATGTCACGGTTGCGCCGTTCGACAATCCAGACGTCCGAATGGCTTTGAAATGGGCGATTAACCGTCAGGAGATCGTCGACAAGATCTTTCTCGGCCACGCCACGGTGGCCAACGACAACCCGATCGCGCCGGCGATCAAATTCGCTACGAATCCGCAGCCCCAACACAGTTTTGATCCCGAAAAAGCCAAGCACTATCTGAAAAAGGCCGGAATGGAAAAGCTGAAGGTGGACCTCTCGGTCGCCGATGCCGCCTTTGCCGGCGCTGTGGACGCGGCTGCCCTCATCCGCGAGACGGCAGCCCAGTGCGGCATCGACGTAAACGTCGTGCGTGAGGCCGAGGACGCCTATTGGGACAATGTCTGGCTCAAGAAACCTTGGTGCGCTTCCTATTGGAGCGGTCGCGCGACGGCCGACTGGATGTTCACGCAAGCCTTCGCCGCAGACTCCAGCTGGAACGAGTCGTTCTGGAAAAATCCCCGCTTCAACGAGTTGCTTGTCCAGGCGCGCGCCGAGACGGACGAGGCCAAGCGGGCGGCAATGTATGCCGAGATGCAGCAACTGACCCATGATGATGGCGGCAGCATCGTGCTGGTGTTCAACAATTTCGTCAGCGCCAAATCCAATAAGCTCGCACATGGCGAGGTGGCGCCGAACTGGGAGAATGATGGATTGAAGATGGCCGAACGCTGGTGGATCGCCACTGCGTGAGAGTGCGGGCCGGACCCGCGATGGCTATTAGGCTCCGGCTTGCAACCGCGTGCCCTGACTGGTGTGGCAGGGCGGCGGCAGCAACGGGAAACGCGTACCCATGAACCCCGTCGCAAGAACGGTTCTGCAGCGCCTCGGCCTCGGCCTGGTCACGCTGTTCATCGTGTCCATCATCATCTTCTCTGCGATTGCAATGCTGCCGGGCGACTTCGCCAAGGCGATGCTCGGGCAATCGGCGACACCCGAAACGGTCGTCGCCTTCCAGCGAGAAATCGGCATCGACCGTCCGCCTGTCGAGCGCTACTTCGTCTGGGTCGGGCAGATGCTCCACGGTGATTTCGGCTCTTCATTCGCGAGCCGCACCGGGTACCGGCGCACCGTGGCCGAGATCATCGCGCCACGCCTCTACAACACGATGTTCCTAGCAGCGATGACCGCGCTGATAGCAGTTCCGCTGGCCCTGGGACTGGGCATCCTCGCTGCGCTCTACCGCAATGGCTGGTTCGACCGGCTGGTGAACGCAGTGACGCTGACAACCATTTCGTTCCCGGAGTTTTTCGTCGCTTATATGCTTGCCTATCTCGTCATCTCGCGCGACACGTTCATCGGATCCGAGTTCGCACAGTCCCTGCCGCACTGGCTTGCGGTCTTACTGAACTGGATACTCAATGCAGTTCCCAAGTTCCCGACATTGTCGAATGTGAACGATCAGACGCCCTTCTGGGAGCATGTCTGGAGAGTAGCCTTGCCTGCGATTACGCTTACGCTCGTAATCGTTGCCCACATGATGCGAATGACACGAGCGGCGATCATCAACATGCTGGCAAGCCCATATATCGACATGGCGCGTCTCAAGGGAATGTCGCCCATGGCCATCGTACTCAGGCATGCCTTGCCCAACGCATGGGCTCCGATCGTCACGGTGGTGGCGTTCAATCTTGCTTATCTCGTCGTCGGAGTGGTCGTGGTCGAAGTGGTATTCGTCTATCCCGGCATCGGTCAGCTGATGGTTGACGCGGTCAAATCAAGGGATGTTCCGGTTGTCCAGGCCTGCGCCCTGATTTTCGCCGCGACCTACATCCTGCTCAATCTGACCGCCGATATTATTTCCATCGCCACCAATCCAAGACTCTTGCATCCACGATGACCAGCTACGAACCCATCGCTCAGGTTCACAGGCTGAGGCGCTCGCGCGCCATCCGTGCGAAAACGGCGCTGAAGAAGGCACCCTTCAGTGCATGGTTCGGCATCCTCGTGATCCTCGGTTATGTCATCGTTGCGGTGTTCGCGCATTGGATAGCCCCATTCGGCGAAACGCAGGTCTTCAGCGAAGCCTTTGCACCGTGGAGCCAGCAGTTCAAATTGGGAACCGACCAGCTCGGCCGGGACATGCTCACGCGCCTGATTTACGGTGCGCGCAACACCATCGGTATCGCCGTCGCGACCACATTGCTGTCCTTCGCGGTCGGCGTCTCGCTCGGCCTTCTTGCCGCATTGTATAGGGGATGGCTCGACCAGATACTGTCGCGTGCGGTGGACGTGTTGATGTCGATCCCAAGCCTGATCTTCGCCCTGGTGCTGCTCTCGATCTTCGGCTCGTCGATCACCAGCCTGATAATCATCATTGCGCTGCTCGATTCCACCCGCGTCTTTCGGCTCGCACGCGCCGTCGGGCTTAACGTGGCAGTGATGGAATATGTCGAGGTGGCGCGATTGCGCGGCGAAGGCCCGAAATGGATCATCGCCAAGGAAATCCTTCCCAATGTGATGCCGCCGCTGGTCGCGGAGTTCGGTTTGCGATTTTGCTTCGTATTCCTCACGATCGCGGCACTGTCCTTCCTGGGCGTCGGTATTCAGCCGCCGACCGCTGATTGGGGGTCGATGGTGCGCGAGAATGCGACCCTGATCACCTACGGTGATGTCACGCCGCTGCTGCCGGCCGGCGCGATTGCCCTCCTTACAGTCTCCGTGAATTTCGTCGTCGACTGGTTCCTGCACGCAACCAGCGGGTTGCGCGATGAAAGGTAGCGGTCCGGGCTCGCGCGAAAAAGGCAAGGATCTGCTGCAGATCCGCAACCTACATGTCGAGGGTTTCTCGGACGAGCGGTGGCATCCCATTGTCCGTGGGGTCGATCTGGCGCTGAAGCGGGGGGAGGTTCTTGGCCTGATCGGCGAGTCAGGCGCCGGCAAATCCACCATTGGCCTCGCCGCGATGGGTTACGCCAAGCCGGGCTGCCGTATCACACAGGGCTCGATCCTGTTCGACGGGACTGATCTTCTGGCCCTCAGCGAAACAGGGCGCAGCCGCCTCAGAGGCTCCCGTATCGCCTATGTCGCGCAAAGCGCAGCGGCCTCTTTCAATCCGGCCCACCGACTCCTCGATCAGACTGTCGAAACAGTCGTGGCGCATGGGATTGCCAGCCGAGAGAAAGCGAACCGGAGTGCCGTCGATCTCTATCGCCGTCTTCAGCTTCCAGATCCGGAGACCATCGGCTTTCGCTATCCTCATCAGGTTTCCGGCGGACAGTTGCAACGGGCAATGACCGCCATGGCGATGGCTTGCCGTCCGGACCTCATCGTCTTTGACGAGCCAACGACGGCGCTCGATGTGACGACGCAGGTCGAAGTTCTCGCCTCCATTCGCAACATCGTGGAGGAATTCAACACCGCTGCAATCTATGTGACGCATGATCTGGCGGTGGTGGCGCAAATGGCGGACCGGATCATGGTTTTGCGCCATGGACTTACCGTGGAGGAGGCAGAAACGCGCCAGATGCTCGCCTCGCCCAGCCAGGAATATACTAAGACGCTCTGGGCCGTGCGCAAGCTCGCCAAGCCCGAAGTTCCGGCCGATGACTATCTGCTTACGATAGACAACGTCACGGCGGCCTACGGCCGGGCGGTTAAGGTGCTCCAGGATGTCTCCATCAAAGTTCCACGTGGAAGAACGGTGGCTGTGGTCGGCGAATCCGGTTCCGGGAAATCGACGCTCGCTCGCGTTGTTACCGGCCTGCTGCCGCCGCTTTCGGGATCGATTTCCTTTGCTGGCCAGGCCCTTTCCAAGACCCTGAAGGCGCGCCCAAAAGAGATCTTGCGCCGCATACAGATGATTTATCAAATGCCCGACAACGCCCTAAATCCGCGCCAGACGGTCGAAGAAGTCATAGCTCGTCCGCTTGAATTCTACATCGGCCTCAAGGGTGCACAGCGGGATAGGCGGATCGGCGAACTCATGCACATGGTCGAGATGAGCGAAACTTACCTGGATCGTCTGCCGGCCGAACTGTCGGGGGGTCAGAAGCAGCGCGTTTGCATCGCCCGAGCGTTGGCTGCCGATCCGGAACTCATCATCTGCGACGAAATCACGTCCGCGCTCGACCAGATTGTGCAGGAGGAAATCCTGAAGCTCTTAATGCGGCTTCAGCGCGAGCTCGGCATGAGCTACATTTTCATCACCCATGACATTGCCACCGTGCGAGCGATCGCCGACGAGATTGTGGTCATGCACCAGGGGAAAATCGTCGAGCAGGGATTAAAGAGCGAAGTTCTCACGCCGCCGCATGCCCCCTATACCGAACGGCTTTTGTCCTCCGTGCCGGAAATGGATCCCGATTGGCTCACAAGGCTGCTCGCCAGCCGGAGGATGTGATCGTCGGGCAGAGCGTCGCGTGTCTTCCATATCGCCACCATTTTACAGCTTGGCGGTCGGCCGTACGGAACAATGCGGGAAAATTGGCGGTTCTCGCCGCACCAACTGCAGAGCCTGCTTCTCGGCAAAGCGGTCGGGTTGGTTGGGGCCAAGGGAACAAACCCCCCCCCAATTAAGACGGTTTTTTTTAACCCCCCCATGTAGGGGGTTGGGAATTAAAAAAAATATGGGGGGGGGGGCAGGCG